>CAHJXE010000018.1 GCA_903644085.1 Hyphomicrobiales bacterium | reverse complement strand
GCGTCGCGCGCCACGGCCTCGCCGCGGTCGCGTCCGGCAAAGCGCTTCGCGAGGTTCATCGGGCAGGCCGACCGCAGGGCCGCGAAGCCCGAATGCATCTCGGCCGAGATCGAGCGGGCGAGAGCGCGCGCACGCGGGTCGGCCGGCCAGACGCGCCCCTGCCCGTAGCGCTCGGCCAGGTACTCCATGATGGCGAGCGAGTCCCACACCGTCACGTCGCCATCGACCAGCGTCGGGACCCGGCCGGCCGGCGAGTAGGCGAGGATACGCGAGCGGGTGTCCGGCTCGTCCAGCGGGATCACGACCTCGTCGAACGGGATGGCGAGCTCCCGCATCAGGAGCCAGGGCCTCAGCGACCAGGAGGAGTAGATCTTGTTCGCGATGACGAGGGTCGGCATGGGCGGCTCCGCGTGACGCCGAACCGTCTCACACGGGTGGGCGCCAGCGCCAACGACGATCTGTGATCGGGCAGATCAAAACCGGTGTTGCGACAAGACCCGCGGTGGACGGATCAGGCGGGCTTCACCGCGAGATTGTCGGTCGCCTGACGCCGACGACCGAGTGTCAGCGCCATGACGCAACCGGCAGCCGAGATGACCGCGAGCGGCATGAGGCCGAGCGGGTAGCTGTCCGTCCGGTCTTTGATGATGCCGAGGAGCGAGGTCCCGACGAAGCCGCCGATATTTCCCATCGCGTTGATTTGCGCGATGCCGGCCGCGGCCGCCCCGGCGGAGAGCCACTCCGTCGACAGCGCCCAGAACGGCCCCTTGACGATGTAGGTCGCCGTGACGGCGACGCACAGGATCAGGATGGTGGGCACGAGCGAAGTGGTGAGGAGAGCCGCCGTGAGGCTGCCCGCGAGGAGCGCCAACGGGATCGCGGTGTGCCAGACGCGCTCCTTCATGGCGTCCGACGATCGTCCCCAAAGGATCATCAGCACGGACGCGATCCCGAACGGGATCGAGTTCAGGAGGCCGGTCTCCATGTTGGTCAGGCCGAAAGACTTGATGATCTGCGGCTGCCACAAGGACAGGCACTGGCTCGCCCCGGACGCGCCGGCGTAGATCAGCGAGGCCGCGAGCACATACTTGTTCCGCATGACCTGCCACAACGACATGTGACCGACCGCCTGCGTACGGGAGACGCGCTCCGTCGCGAGCCGCGCTGTCAGCCAGGCGCGGCCCTCGGAGGAGAGCCATGTGGCGTCGGCGGGTCTGCTCGGAAGCCACACGAAGGCCGCGACGCCGAGCAGGATCGCGGGCAGCGCCTCCAGGATGAACATCCACTGCCAGCCGCGAAGCCCGAGCCAACCATCCGTCTGCAACAGGGCTGCCGAGATCGGCGAGCCGAGGAAGCTCGACACGGGGATCGCCACCATGAAGATCGCCACGATGCGGCCGCGATAGGCGGCCGGAAACCAATAGGTCAGGTAGAGGATCACGCCCGGGAAGAAACCGGCCTCGGCCGCCCCGAGCAGCAGGCGCACCGTGTAGAACGACCAAGGCCCGACCACGAGCGCCATCGCGCCCGAGACCAGCCCCCAGGTGACGAGGATGCGCGCGATCCAGATCCGCGCGCCGACCCGCTCCATCGCGAGATTGCTCGGGATCTCGAGAAGCACGTACGTGACGTAGAAGAGGCCGCCGCCGATACCGAAGACGCTGGGCGATAGGCCCACGTCCTGGTTCATCTGAAGCGCCGCGAAGCCCGCATTCACGCGGTCAACGAAGGCGATGAAGTAACAGACCATGAGGAACGGCACGATCCGCAGCGTGACCTGCCGCATCGTCAGCGTCTCGATCGGGCTCAGGCCCGCATTCGTCGCAGCCATCTCGTCCTCGCGGCTCATCTCGTGTTCGGATGAGTGTGACCCTCTGCCGATCGACCTGGCAAGGGTGACCGGCGACTACGAAGCCTTGCGTAACGGCGCGACGTCGAGACCGGCCACGAGCTCGCGCACGACGTCGAATGCGCCGAGGACGTCGCGGCGCGTCGTCGTCGTGGCGCCGACCTGAAAGCGGATGACGAAGCGGCCGTCATGGATCGTCTGCGTCAAGTAGATCCGCCCGTCGTCGTTGATGCGCGCCACGAGGTCCGCGTTCAAGCGGTCGCGCTCCGTCTCGTCCGTGCCGGCCGGCGCGTAGCGGAAGGTGAACAACGACAGGGCGGGCTCGGTCACGATCTCGAAGTCGCGGGCGGCCCGGAACAGCTCGGCCAGTTCGCGCGCCCAGGCCACGTGGGCGCGGATCATGTCGCGCAACCGCTCGACCCCGTAGGAGCGGATGACGAACCAGAGCTTCAACGCCCGGAAGCGGCGGCCGAGCGGGGGCGACCACTCGTTGTAGTCGACGACGCCGTCCTGGCCGAGCGTGCGCAGGAATGGCGGGCGGATACCCAGCGTGTCGGTCAGCGCCTTCGGGTCGCGTATGAAATGCGCCGAGCAGTCGAAGTTCGTGAACAGCCATTTGTGCGGGTTGAACACGAAGCTGTCCGCGCGCTCGGCCCCGCGCATCAGGTCGCGGAACTCGGGGCAGATCATGGCGGAGCCCGCCCAGGCGGCGTCGACGTGGAGGTACAGGCCGTGCCGCTCCGCGACGTCCGCCACGCCCGCAATGTCGTCGCAGGCGCCGATCGAGGTGCCGCCGAGCGCCGCCACGATTGCGGCCGGCTTGTACCCCGCCTCCGTGTCCGCCCGCACGGCGCGCTCGAGCGCCTCGACATCCATCGCGTAATGCCGGCCGCCGACCGGGATGCGCACGAGATTGGCGTCGCCGATCCCTGCCATCCGGACCGCCTTGTCGACCGAGGAGTGGACCTGGGCGGAGGAATAGACGCGTACCGCCGGCTGCCCGCTGAGCCCCTCGCGGTTGCCCCGCATGCCGAGCGCGCGCTCACGCGCCGTCAGCAGGGCCGCGAGTGTCGCCCCGGAGGCGGAATCCTGAATGACGCCCGAGAACCCTTCGGGGAGGCCGATCATCTGGCGGAGCCAGTCGATCATTCGGGTCTCGAGTTCGGTCGCGGCGGGCGAGGTCTGCCACAGCATGCATTGCGCGGCGATCGCGGCCGTCACCTGCTCGGCGATGACGGAGGGCGGGCTCGCGTTGGCGGGAAAATACGCGAAGAAGCGCGGGTGCTGCCAATGCGTCATGCCGGGCATGATGATCCGGTCGAGATCGGCGAAGATCTGCTCCATCTCCTCGCCGGCATCGGGCGGGGTCTCGGGAAGCTGACGGTACACGGCGCCGGGGTCAAGCGGCGCACGCACCGGCAGGTCTGCCACCTCGTCCATATAGTCGGCCGACCAGTCGGCCGCGTGGTGGGCCCAGTGCCGAAACGTCTCGTTATCCACGCGCCAGTCCCTTTGCGAAAGCCGTTCGGCCCTGAATACACGACATGTCCGCCCCGACGAACCTGCGGACGCAGTTAAGCCCTCTCCTGCTAAGGAGATCGGCGAGTTCACGAATCGGATACGCGCTTGCCTCTCGCCGAACGCGTCACCCTGCCCGTCGGGGTGCCGGCGCCCTCGTCCAGCCTTGCGCGCAGTGTCGACCGTCCGTTCTCGGGCATCCTGCTCGTGCTGTCGTCGGGCGTCGTGTTCTCGGCATCCGACGCGCTCGCGAAGCACCTCTCCGCAAGCCTTCCGTCGATCGAGATCGCGTGCCTGCGCTGGGTCGGCTTCACGCTGCTCATGTGCCCGCTGCTGTTGCGGACGCGCGGCGCGGTGCTGCACACGCGCGCGCTCGGGCTGGAGATCGCGCGGGCGCTCTGCATCCTGGGGTCGAGCGTCCTGTTCATCGCGGGGCTGCGGCACCTGCCGCTCGCGAGCGCCACGACCATCAACTTCGTCTCCCCGCTCGTCGTGACGATCCTGTCGATCCCGCTCCTCGGCGAGAAGGTGGGGATCCGGCGCTGGGCGGCGATCGGCGTCGGGCTTGTCGGCGTGATCGTGGTGGTGCGGCCCGGCACCGGCGCGTTCGACGCGGCGGCCCTCTTCCCGCTGATGTCGGCCTCGTGCTGGGCCGTCGGCATGATCCTCACGCGCAAGCTGGGTCGGCTCGACGGCCCCGGCACCGCGATGGCCTACACCGCGCTCGTGGGCACGGCGGTCGCGACGGTCCTGGCGCTACCGGATTTCGTGCCGCCCTCTCCGGCCGAGCTCGGGCTCGCGTCCGTGATGGCGGGGTTCGCGACCGCGGGCCAGTTCCTCGCGCTCCTGGCCTTCCAGCGCGCGCCGGCTTCGCTTCTGGCACCCTTCGCCTACGGACAGCTGATCTGGTCGACCTCCCTCGGCTTCATGGTGTTCGGCAACGTGCCCGACTTCTGGACGGGGATGGGGGCCGCGATCATCATCGCGAGCGGCATCTACACCGCGCATCGCGAGCGGGTCAGGGCGCACGAGGCGCACCTTGTCCGCCTCGCAGAGAGCCGATCCGTGGTTTGAGCGGCGGTGTCCGTCAGCGCGGCGGAGGTGGCGCGAAGCGGAAGAGTTCCGTGCGGATCGACGGGCTCGTGGTCTTGAACCAGGCATTGTCCTGGATGCGGGAAGATGTCACGTAGATCCGGCCGTCGGGACCCTCGGACATCGTGTCCGGCCAGCGCAGCTTCGGGTCTTGGACGACGGTCGTGAACGTGCCGTCCTGGGCGCGCAACTTGACCGAGTCGTCCTCGGGCGAGGTCATGAACATCTGTCCACGGCTGCTCAGCCACAATCCATCGGCCGGCACCGTCGCGCCCTTCTGGATCTTCGCTTCAAGATCGGCCGTCTGGAGCGCGGGGTCGCGCAGGGCGTCCGTCGGGACCGAGTAGAGGGTGCGGCTGGAGATCGCCTGCCAGTAGAGCGTCGCGCCGTCCTTCGACAGCTCGATTCCGTCCGCATTGAAGACGGGGGCCCGCCCGTCCGGGCGGCGCAGTTCCTGGCCGTCGGTCTTCACCACAACGCCTTTCTCGGCCTGCGTCGAGGAGACGCCATCCAGCAGGCGGCGGATCTCGCCGCTCTCCAGATCGATCACCAGGATCGCGCCCCGGCCCGAATCCGTGATGTAGCCCCAGCGCCCGTCCGGGCTGAAGCGGATGTCGTTCAGGTAGGTGCCCTGCGGAGCCGAGCGCTCGTCGAACGGGTACGACTTGACGACCTTGTTCGTTGCGAGGTCGACCTTGACGAGCTTGGGGCCGCCCTTGACGATCTGCTCGAGCGCGGGCGCCGCGGCATCCAGGACCCACAGGCTGCCGCGCCCATCCGCCACCACGCTCTGCACGCAGACGAAGTGATCGTTCGGCGTCACCTCGTCGCGCTTCACGTTGCGCCACGCGTTCCATGCCGTGTCCGGATATGGCACGAGCCTGCCGCCCTTCACCTCGCCGACCGAGACCGGCGCGTCGTCCGTCCAGCGCGGGAAGTTCACGAACACGCGTCCGTCCTTCGAGACCGTGACGCCGGTGACCTGGTGCGGGAACGCCGCCACGGGTTCGAGACGCGCCTTCTGTGCGAGAGCCGGGACCGCGGGACCGAGCGCCGCGAAGGCGATCCCCGCGAGACAACAGGATCGAAGCGAAGGTATCATGGTCGAAATGTCCGTACGGGTCGCGCCCATCGTTGGCAGCGACGCAAACCGGCAGCTCTCGCGCTCGGTTCCGGCCTGAAACCGGACGCTTCAGCTCGCGATCAGGGCGTCGGCTCATCCCCCTCGGCGTCAGCCGACGGGTCGCGAAAGTAAGGTTCGACCGGTCCCTGAAGCTTCACGGTCATAGCGTTGCCGGCTCGATCCTTGGCCTTGCCGGCCGTCAGGCGGACCCACCCCTCGCTCACGCAATACTCGTCGACATTCGTCTTCTCGACGCCCTTGAAGCGGATCCCGATACCGCGTTCCAGGAGATCGGCATCGTAGAACGGGCTGTTCGGATTCGCCGAAAGGCGATCCGGGGGCATATCGGTCATGGGAGGTCCACGGAGAAGTCGGTGTCACGATTGCGGGACGCGAGCCTCTATCGCAGGCTGCTGGCCGAATTCAACACAAGCCTCTGGTGGAGATGCACGTGACTCGGCGCCGCAAGGTCCGGACAGCGATCACGTGCACGTCACGAAGCCGGTGCGATGTGCCGCAACCTTCCCGCTCTCGCGTCGAAGTCTTCGCCGACCAGACATGATGCTGGAACGGGGGGCATTCGGAGACACCGGACAGCACCCGCGAGGTTCGCCGAAGCCAGCTCCAAGGATGTCGGTGACCCAAGTTCGAAGGCGGGACGTCCACACGATCGCCCGGCCGCTGATAATGATCAGCCCTGGCGGGCCTTGTAGCGCTTCTGCGTCTTGTTGATGATGTAGATGCGACCTTTCCGGCGCACGAGTTGGTTGTCGCGATGACGGTTGCGGATCGACTTCAGGGAATGACGGATCTTCATGGCCGGTCTCCGGTCGAGCCGTGGCCGACTCGGGGGTGCGTATGCGTGGCAGTCGAACGGGGATGGGGCGGCGCCCTGCGGCCCGCCCGATGACAGTCCTCATAAGGCAGCCGGTCAGGAGCGGCAAGGGGCAGGCTGGACGCACGATGCCGGTGGGGATCAACATGACGTTCGCGCGCGGCACCTGGCTCAACGAACCTGCCGCGTGGCGGCTCGACGGCGACGCACTCTGCGTCACCACGGACAGTCATACGGATTTCTGGCGCGAGACCCATTACGGCTTCACCCGCGATTCGGGGCACCTGTTCGGCGTCGTGACGGAAGGCGACTTCACGGCCGAGTTGCGGGTCCAGGCCGCATATCGCGAGTTGTACGATCAGGCCGGCATCATGGTGCGCATCGACGAGGCGAACTGGATCAAGGCCGGGATCGAGCTCTCGGACGGCCATGCGATGCTGAGCAGTGTACTCACCGTCGGGAGATCCGATTGGGCGACGGCCGCCTACGGGCACGATGGAGCTGATTTCCGGCTGCGCGTCACCGTCAGGGAGGGAACCCTCAGGCTGCAAGTCTCGGCGGACGGCCTCGTCTGGCCGCTCTCGCGCCTGTGTCCGTTCCCGCGCTCCGGGCGCTATCTCGTCGGACCGATGTGCTGCACGCCGGAGCGCGCCGGCCTCGAGGTCCGGTTCTCGGAATTCCGCGTGGACCGGCCCTCCGACCGGGACCTGCACGACCTCTCGTGAGCGGGTTTCGCGTCGGCGCGATCACGCATAAAGACGGCTGAATCTCGCCAAGGCTGCACTCATGTCCTACGTCTTCGATCCCGCTCCCGTTACGTCGCTGGCCATCGCGGGCGAGAGCGCTCGTTTCCCAGTCCGGCGCATCTACTGCGTCGGCCGCAACTATGCCGAGCACGCCCGCGAGATGGGTCACGACCCAGACCGCGAGCCGCCCTTCTTCTTCTCGAAACCCTCCGACGCGATCCTCGGCGGGGGCGCCGACTTCCCCTATCCGCCGGGTACCGAGGACGTGCATCACGAGATCGAACTCGTGGCGGCGCTGAAGTCCGGCGGCGTCGACATTGCGGAGGCTGACGCCCTCGGTCATGTCTTCGGCTACGCGGTCGGCCTCGACATGACGCGGCGCGATCTCCAGGGCACCGCGAAGAAAATGGGCCGCCCGTGGGACGTCGCGAAAGGCTTCGATGCTTCCGCGCCCTGTGGCGATCTCGTCCCCGCGTCCGCGATCGGCCATCCGACGAAGGGCCGGATCTGGCTCGACGTCGCGGGCGAGACCCGCCAGGAGGGCGACCTCGCCGACCTCATCTGGTCGGTGCCCGAGATGATCGCCTACCTGTCTCGGCTGTTCCGGCTGGAGGCGGGCGACCTCATCATGACCGGCACGCCGGCAGGGGTCGCGGCCGTGCGGCGCGGCGACCTGCTGGAGGGCGGCGTCGAGGGCGTCGGGACCCTCCGCACCCGCGTGGTGTGACCGCGGTCGGTCGCCTATGGGCGTCAGTCCTGGAGCATGCGCTTCAGGAGTTCGAGTTCCTCGGACAGCGACGTGTCGACCCCGATCGCCTTCTCGATCTTGCGCACCGCGTGCAGCACCGTCGTGTGGTCGCGACCGCCGAAGCGTCGGCCGATCTCGGGCAGCGAACGCAAGGTCAGAACCTTGGAGAGGTACATCGCGATCTGGCGCGGCTTCACCACGGCCGCGGTGCGGCGCTCGGACAGGATGTCCGAGCGCGAGACGTTGTAGCGCGACGCCACCAGCTTCTGGATGTCCTCGATCTTCACCCGCTTCGGCTCGCGGTTGCGCACGAGATCGCGGATCGCGACCTCCGCGGTCTCGATCGAGACCGCCGTGCCGGTCAACGTCGCGTGGGCGAGCAGACGGTTCACCGCGCCTTCGAGGTCGCGCCCGTTGGTGGCGAGCGCGCGCGCCACGTAGGACACGACCGCGGGGCTGACCTCGAAGCCCGGATGGGCCGCCTTCACGGCCGCGATGCGCTGGTTCAGGATGCCGGCGCGCAGGTTCTCGTCCAGCGCCGCGATCTCCACGACGAGGCCACCCGCCAGCCTCGAGCGCACCCGCTCGTCCAGGCTCTCCAGGTCCGCCGGCGGACGGTCGGCCGCGACGACGACCTGCCGCCCGGCATCGATCAGCGCGTTCAGCGTATGGCCGAACTCCATCTGGATCGACTTGCCCTGGATAAACTGGACGTCGTCGATGACCAGGAGATCGATGCCGCGCAGCCGCTCCTTGAACGCGAGGGACGTCTGAGCCTTCAGAGACGCCACGAAGCCGTACATGAAGCGGTCGGCCGTCAAGTAGATGACGCGTCGTCCGCCTTCTCGGGCCTCGTTGCCGATCGCGTGCAGGAGGTGGCTCTTGCCGAGACCCACGCCGGCCTGGAGATACAGCGGATTATAGAGGGACGGCCCGGATTCGTGGCTCGCGATGCGCTCCGCCGCCGCCTGCGCCAGCGCGTTCGAGCGCCCGACCACGAAACTCTTGAAGGTGAGCCGCGGGTCCAGCGGTGCCCCCGCGATCTCGCCGTCTCGCGGAGGTATGGGTTGGGGCGCCTGCACCACCACGACGGCTTTCGTCGGGGCCGGCTGGGCGCTCGCCTCGACATTGCGACGCAGGGTCGTGGCGAATTTGGCCGCATGGCCGTTCGTCTCCCGCATGGCGCCCCGCACGACGATCGAGACACTCGCGACGGCCGGCTGCTCGCTTCGGTAGGCCGTGAGGACGCGATCGAGGTAATGGGCCTCGATCCAGCTCTTGAGGAAGCGCGTCGGAACGCTGAGACGGGCGGCACTCTCGGTGAGATCATCCATCTCAAGGCGTGCGAGCCAGCTCGAGAATACATCCTCCCCGAGTTCCGCGCGCAATCTCCGCTTCACGCGCGTCCAAGCATCCTCGACCAAATCCGCCTCCCCATCGATACCCGAGCTGACCGAACACGGCCCGCCCACCCTTAACGTCCGCCCCGCCAAGCGGCTCTCACACACGCCGAACAGGACGCATGTTCTCGCTGACGAACCGACCGAAGTCTGTCCGAAACACAGCAAGTCTATAATTGTCACGATGAGATTACAGGTCGGTTCGCCGACCTCAGCGTCTTCAGATCTAACGGGCTGGTCTAGTCGAGCGTGATATCTGCCTATCTGCTGGTAATGATTGCAAGATCGACAAAGCTTCACTCCACTCACAACCGGTGAGATACTCAACACTACATACTTGAGAGCCTCGGGGCCGCCCCTGCGAGGCAAGAAAACCGTATACGCGAGGCCGTGGAGGCGCAACTGTCCACAAGCCAGATTCGGTGTCCCGGTCGACCGGTTACGCGCCCGCACGACGACGAGTCGGACCTAAAGCCATGCGGAGTCACGGATTCACGGAAACCGGTTTTTTTTCGACGTTTGCATCTCGACAGTACGCAATCGCGCGAAGCGACGGGCGGATCGGGCCGAGATCCGGCGCCGGCGTTGCCTCGCGGGAGCTTTGCCGATTAAGGCATTGATGGAGCACAAACTTTTCTGTGCGGTCCGGATTGCCGGGGCGCTTCGATCCACCCCCCAAGGGGGCCGGCCGGTCAAGTTGAACGAAGCCGGAACAGCGTCACATTCGGGTCACAAACGGAAAAGCCCGGCGATGCCGGGCTTTCATCAGTCGTCCGAAACGCGTTTTCAGGCGGCCGCGAGGGCACTCACCCGAGACGCCAGCCGGGACACCTTCCGGGACGCCGTGTTCTTATGGACGATGCCGTTCTGGGCCGCCCTCATGATCTCGGGCTCGGCCGCTCGAAGCGCCGCCCCGGCGGCTTCCCGATCACCGCCGGCGATCGCTTCCTCGACCTTGCGCAGGAAGGTCCGCATCCGCGATCGACGCGCACGGTTCACCTCGGTACGCTTCTCGATCTTACGCGCCATCTTCTTGGCGGAGGACGTATTGGCCATGAGCCCCTCGTATCGTCGACGAACAAGCGACGAACATCGATGCTGAAATGCGGACAGAGCCCGCAACGCGACCGCGCGAGCCTCACCGGCCGCGGTATAGTCCGTCATTTCGTCGAAAGTCAACGCCACGGGACGGTTTCGCGCCGTTCAATCGGACAGATGCCGCGCTGGCGCACGGACGTGGAGAACGGCTTTGACGCCCTCCTCGAGCTCGGGTAGAACTTGGTCAAGCAAAAAGTGTGCCCATAGGGTGCGACGTGGGGTTCTGAATGGCGTTGCTGCAACGGCTGGAGATGCGCCAGGGCCAAGCCCTGGTGATGACGCCACAATTGCTGCAGGCGATCAAGCTTCTTCAGCTCTCGCATCTCGATCTGGTCAGCTACGTGGATGCCGAGTTGGAGCGCAACCCGCTCCTCGAAACGGTCGAGGCGGAATCGGGCTTCGATCTGCCCGGTGAGGCGGCGTCCGACCAGGGCACCAGCGCGGGGGATGTCGTCGGGGACTTCGGTGGCGAGCTCGACCTCGGTCACGGCCGCATCGAGGGAAGCGCCACGCCACTCGACAACATCTATCCCGACGAGCCCGCGACGCCGGTCGACTTGGGAGCGTCCGACCAGCTCACCCTGACCTCGCCGTCCTGGCAGGCGCCGGGTCAGGGCGGCGGCGACGGGCTCGACTTTGACAGCACCGCAGGTCTGACGATCGAGCCGTCGCTACACGAGCATCTGTGCGCCCAACTCGATCTCGCGACTGCGAACGCCGTTGACCGGCTGGTCGGCCGTCACGTCATCGACGGGGTCAACGAGGCGGGGTACCTCACCGAGACCTGTGAGGCCGTCGCGGACACGCTCGGGATCGACGTGGCGCATGTGGAGCGCATCCTCTCGCTCGTGCAGAGCTTCCAGCCGGCCGGGATCGCGGCGCGCAGCCTTGCCGAATGCCTGCGGCTGCAACTACGCGAGCGTGACCGGCTCGATCCCGCCATGGAGGCGCTGATCACGCGTCTCGACCTCGTGGCGCGACGCGACCTCGCGGCGTTGAAGCGGATCTGCGGCGTCGACGACGACGACCTCGCGGACATGCTGGTCGAACTCCGGCGGCTCGATCCCAAGCCCGGCCGCGCCTTCGGGAGCGGCCCGGTCCACGTCCTCGTGCCCGACGTCTTCGTGCGCGCCGCCCCCGACGGGAGCTGGCTCGTCGAGCTCAATCCGGACACCCTGCCCCGCATCCTGGTCAACCAAGCCTACCACGCCCGTGTCTCGCGCACGGCGAAGAGCGACCAGGAGCGCAGCTTCATCAGCGAGTGCCTTCAGAGCGCCAACTGGTTGACGCGCAGCCTCGAGCAGCGCTCGCGGACCATCCTGAAGGTTTCGACCGAGATCGTGCGCCAGCAGGATGGGTTTTTCGCGCACGGCGTATCGCAGCTTCGCCCGCTGAACCTGAAGACCGTCGCCGACGCGATCGGCATGCACGAATCCACCGTCTCGCGCGTCACCTCGAATAAGGCGATCGGCACGTCGCGCGGCACCTTGGAGATGAAGTACTTCTTCACCGCGTCCATCCCGGGCGCGGCCGGAGTTGAGGCGCATTCCTCGGAGGCGGTGCGCCACCGCATCCGTCAGCTCGTCGAGACGGAGCGCGCCGAGGATGTCCTGTCGGATGATGCGCTCGTGAAGAGGCTGCGAACCGAGGGCATCGACATCGCCCGACGCACCGTCGCGAAGTATCGGGAATCGTTGCGCATCCCCTCCTCCGTCGACCGCCGCCGCGAGAAGAGCGCGATGGCCGCGAGGTAGGCTCGGGGCCGCTTGCACTCGGCATCGCGGCTCGCCTAAACCGCGCCACCGCCCCGCACAGGGGCCGACGGTTCCCGCGCGATGGCCTCCTTCAAGCTGCTGCTCCTGCCCGGTGACGGGATAGGCCCCGAGGTCATGCGGGAGGTGGAGAAGGTTCTGGCCTTCGTGGACCGCCAGGGCCTCGCGGGCATCTCGACGGAACATGCGCTCGTCGGCGGATCGGCCTACGATGCCGAAGGCAAGCCGGTCTCGGACGCGACGGTCCGGATCGCGGGTGATGCGGATGCCGTCCTGTTCGGCGCGGTCGGCGGGCCGAGATGGGACCGCGTCCCCTACGAGGACCGGCCGGAGGCGGGACTGCTGAGGCTGCGCCGCGATCTCGGGCTGTTTGCCAATCTCAGGCCCGCGATCTGCTACCCGGCGCTCGCGGACGCCTCCTCGCTGAAGCGCGAGTTCGTCGAGGGGCTCGACATCCTGATCGTCCGCGAGCTGACGGGCGGCGTCTATTTCGGCGAGCCGAAAGAGATCGTGACGCTGGAGAGTGGTGAGAAGCGCGCCGTCGACACGCAGGTCTACACCACGGGCGAGATCGATCGGATCGCGCGCGTCGCCTTCGATCTCGCGCGCAAGCGCCGCAACAAGGTCTCGTCCGCCGAGAAGCGCAACGTGATGAAATCCGGCGTGCTCTGGAATGAGGTGGTGACAGGGCTGCACCGGGCCGAGTTCGCGGATGTCGAGCTGGAGCACGTGCTCGCAGACAACTGCGCCATGCAGCTCGTGCGCCGGCCGAAGCAGTTCGACGTGATCGTGACCGACAACCTGTTCGGGGACGTCCTGTCCGACATCGCCGCCACCCTGACCGGCTCGCTCGGAATGCTGCCCTCCGCGTCGCTCGGTGCGCGGGATCCTGCGACCGGCCGGCAGGCGGCCCTGTTCGAGCCTGTGCACGGCTCGGCACCTGACATCGCGGGTCAGGGCAAGGCCAACCCGATCGCGATGATCGGCTCGCTCGCGATGGCGATGCGCTACTCGCTCGGCCTCGCCGACGCGGCGGACGCGCTCGAGAAGGCGGTGTCGCGCGTGCTCGACGACGGAACCCGCACGGCTGATATCGCACCATCGGGCACAAACTCGGTCGGCACATCCGAGATGGGCGACGCGGTGCTCGCGGCCTTCGCGGGCGCGCTCGGCTGACCCCTTATATGGAGAAGGCCGCCCGCGATGCGGACGGCCATCTCGACATGATCAAACCGGGAATGCCGCGCTTGGGCTCAGCGGAGCGGGTAATCCACCAATCCGTTGTAATCAACCGGGCCGAGCGGGTTGATCGAACCGACGAACGGACCCTCGAACGGGTCGGGCAACGTGCCCTCGCCGAAGCGGTCGCGCATGTTCACGTAAGGCGGGTTGCGGATATAGGAGATCTGCTGGCCGAGGGCGGAAGCCGGATTGATCGACGAGCCGGGCTGCACGACGTTGCCGGCATCCAGCCAGCTACGCGGCTTGATGTTGAGACGCAGGGGTTCGGCCTGGGCCGCAGCCCCGAGCGAGAGGAGGGCCGCGAGCGACGCGGCGACGGCGATTGTCCGGCGCATGGAAGATCCTCGATCTGGGGCGGGTCGCTCGTCGGAAACGAGCTCCACTGTTCGGGATGACAAGGCCGTCGAGGGTGGAAAAGTTCCGTAAACGCGGTGTCTGATCCTAAGCCAGCACCTCACGCCGGCTCTGGATGCGCTGCTCGAAGGCCGCCCGCTTGTCGCCCAGCATCCCGCCATCGATCGCGTCCAGCACCTCGCGCAACTCGCCTGCCTCCGTCAGGCGCGAGACGGTCACGTAATCCGCCCCGGCGGCGTAGAGCGTCTCGACGTCGCCCATCAGGTCGGCCGGCGCCACGATCGTGGCGTTGGGGTTGATCTGGCGGAGCTGCCGGACGAGCCGCTCGTTTGTGATGCCCTTCAGCAGGTAATCCGGAATCGAGCAGACGAGAATCTCAGCCGATTGGATCCCCGCATGGACGAGAGTCTCGCGCTGGCTGATGTCGCCATACTGGACGTTGAGGCCGCGCTCGCCCAGCGAATGGAACACGACAGGGTTGAAGTCGACGACCTTGATGTCGCCGAGCCGCTCGGGGTCGTCACGCTCGAGATCGGCGATCAGCGAGGACGCGGCACGAAAGAAGCCAAGGAAGATCACGCGCGCGCCATGCCCATGCCCATCGCCCTCCTGCGCGGCGGTATCGCCGAGATCGCGCAACCCCAGCCGCTGCAGGACGGCGATCGCCCGCGTGACCAGGCTGCCGCTCGACATCATGGCGAGCGTCGAGAGGACCGCGAGGATCACGAACGCGAAGGAGGCCGCACTCTTCGTGTCGGGCGACGTGTGGCCGGCCGCAACGCCGAGCTGCATCAGCACGAGCGAGAACTCGCTGAGCTGGCTGAGATTGAGCGGCGGCAGGAGGCTCGCCCGCAAGCCCTGCCGATTGGCGTAGAGCGGCGGGAAGGTCGTGGCAAACCGGCTCGCGACCGTGAACACGACCAGTACGAGTGCCAGCGCGAGCACGCCCACGGTCGGGATCGGGATCGTCATGCCGAGGCCGACGAAGAACAACGTGACGAAGAAGTCGCGCAGGCTGGTCACCTTGGCGGTGACGTCGAGTGCGTAGGGGAATGTCGAGAGCGAGACGCCCGCGACCAGCGCCCCCATCTCGCGCGACAGGTGGAGATATTCCGCGAATTCGCCCGCGAAGAAGCACCAGGCGAGCGCGCCGACGAGCACGAGTTCGGGTAGCCGGGCGATCCGCACGAAGAGATGCGGCAGCACGTAGCGGCTTACGAGGAACAGGGTCGCGACCAGGATGCCGACGCGCAGGATCGAGAGCAGCAGGATCTCGACGCGCAGGTCGTTGAGGCTCGGCTGAACGGCCAGGAACAGGATGACGAACAGATCCTGCAAGACCAGCAGTCCCAGCGTCACGCGACCCGAGAGGGTGTCCAGCTCGCGCTTGTCGTACAGGACCTTGACGATGATGACGGTGGAGGAGAGCGCGGTCGCGATGCCGAGATAGAGCGCGTCCCAACGCCCGCTCCCCAGCGGCTGACCGATCAGGACGAAGAACAGGACGCCGAGGACCGCGCCACCGAGGATCTGTCCACCGGCCGAGAAGAGGATGACCCGGCCCGAGCGCAGGATCTTCTTCAGGTCGATCTCCAGCCCGATCATGAACAGGAGAAAGATGAGGCCGAGCTCCGAGATCGTCTCGATCGAGGATTGCGACTTGACGAGCGCGAGACCGTTCGGCCCGATCGCGAAGCCGCCGACAAGGTAGGCCAGGATAACGGGCTGCCGGGCGAGCTGGGCGACGACACCCAGGATCCATGCCGCCACGGTGCAGAGCGCGATGTCGGAGAGAAGGTCGTGCATGAACCCCTCTTAACGCGGCTGCGCGATCGTTCAACGAAATGTCATCTCCGACGCGAGAGACGTTCCGGCCGGTCCGGTCGCCGTGTCGATGATGTTGCGTCTCGCTTGACAGCTTCCCCCGATGAGTATTGCTAAGCAACGATCAAGTTCGCGACATCATGATTGCGTCTGCATTCGCCCGGTCGTCGGAACCGATCGAATCCCGGACGCTCAGACCCGCAATTCGCCGACATCGTCGAGACGCCGCCCCACCCGAGAGGCGCAACGGGCATGGGCCCTGATCGCGGACCGGCGTTCGATTTTCGAACTGGAGAGACACGATGGGTTTCAACGTCGCCGTCGTCGGCGCGACCGGCAATGTCGGGCGCGAACTGCTCGACATCCTGGCCGAACGGGCTTTCCCGGCCGACGAGATCGTGGCGCTGGCCTCGCGCCGCAGCATCGGCCACGAGGTCTCCTTCGGGGAGCGCACGCTGAAGTGCCGCGCGCTCGAGGACCACGATTTCCGCAACACCGACATCGTGCTGATGTCGGCCGGCGGCGCGATCTCGAAGGAATGGTCGCCGCGCATCGCCGCCCAGGGCGCGGTCGTAATCGACAATTCCTCGACATGGCGCATGGACCCCGACGTCCCGCTCGTCGTACCGGAGGTCAACCCGGAAGCGGTCCGCGGCTTCTCCAAGAAGAACATCATCGCGAACCCGAACTGCTCGACCGCCCAGCTCGTCGTGGCGCTGAAGCCGCTGCACGACGCCGCGACGATCAAGCGGGTCGTGGTCGCGACCTACCAGTCCGTCTCCGGCGCCGGCAAGGAGGGCATGGACGAGCTCTTCAACCAGACCAAAACCGTCTACTCGCTCGCCCAGATGGAGCGGAAGAAGTTCCCGAAGCGGATCGCCTTCAACGTCATCCCGGAGATCGACGTGTTCATGGAGGACGGGTTCACGAAGGAAGAGTGGAAGATGGTGGTCGAGACGAAGAAGATTCTCGATCCGAAGATCAAGCTCGTGGCGACCTGCGTGCGAGTGCCGGTCTTCATCGGCCATTCCGAGGCGGTGCATGTCGAGTTCGAGCGCCCGCTCTCGTCGGACGAAGCGCGAGAGATCCTGCGCGTCGCGCCCGGCATCCTAATCGACGACAAGCGCGAGCCCGGCGGCTACATGACGCCGCACGAATGCGCGGGCGAGGACCCCGTCTTCATCTCGCGTCTGCGCGACGACCCGACGGTCGATAATGGGCTCGCCTTCTGGTGCGTCTCGGACAACCTGCGCAAGGGCGCGGCGCTGAACGCCGTCCAGATCGCGGAGGCGCTGGTGAACCGCAAGCTGCTGCAAAATCGCAAGAAGGCGGCTTAACCGACTGGCATCACTCGCACCACGTCATCGTGACGGCGTGTCGGCCGATCTTGTCAGGGCCGAGCAGGATCATGGAGGCACGCTCGGCGAGCTCGCCGGACGCGTCCTCCCAATCGGCGTGACCCGTCCAGGCTTCGAGCGACAGGAAAGGCGCGTCCGGCCGCGACCAGACGGCGAGGTGCGGGAAGCTCTCCATCGTCATCGCGACGCGCTCGCCGCCGGGAGCCACGAAGGCGAAGTCGCGGCTCCGGGCGTCGAGGACCACGAGCGCCTCGGTGAAGATCTCCGGTGTCAGCGGCAGAGTCCGGCCCTGGAGCGGTATCTCACGCGTACGGCGCGCGAGGAGCCCGCCCGGCGCGATCTCGGGCGCGGCGGACCGTTCCTGCGCCGCGAACACGACGCTGTGGCTCGACTTGTCTGCCCCCGCGAGCGGCCAAGGAAAGGCCGGGTGGAAGCCCAGCGCGTAGGGCATAGCGTCGTGCCCGCAATTCTCGACCTCGAAGGCAAGCGACAGGCTCGTCCCGGTCAGGCTCGCCACGATGTCGAGGCGGAACGCGAAGGGATAGTGCGCGCGCGTCTCCTCCGTCTCGACGAGGCGCAGGCGGGCGCTCCCCCCGTCCTGCTCGACCAGCTCGAACGTGGAGATTCGCGCGAAGCCGTGCTGCGCCATCGGATAGTCGCGATCCGCGACCGTCACGATGCCACCTTTGGAGGCTCCGACTGTCGGGAACAGGATCGGCGCGGAGTAGGGCCAGTGTGCTGGGTCACGGCTCCAGAGGAGGTCGCGCCCGCCTACCTGCCAGCGCACGGGCTCCGCCCCGCGGAGAGCGATCTCGGCCTTGGCATCGCTGGCGGTGAGGTGGATCGTGTCGGCCGGCATCGACGGCGTCCCTCGCTCTACCGCAATGCCTGCAGCACCTTGCTGCCGGGTCGTCCGGTCGGCGGCATGCCGATGCTCTGCTCGATCGCCTTGATCGCGTCGCGGGTCTTCTGACCGACGCGACCGTCCGGCTCGCCGACGTCGTAGCCGCGTGCCGCGAGCTTCGTCTGGAGCTCACGGCGTTGCGCACGCGACAGTGGCGGGTCGTCCGTCGGCCACTCGGCCTGCACACCCGGTTTGCCCTTGAGGCGGTCCGAGAGGAGCGAGATCGCGAGCGCGTAGGAATCCGAGCCGTTGTAGGAATAGGCACAGTCGTAGTTCTTGAAGACCAGGAAGGCGGGCCCGTCGCGGCCGGCCGGCATGAGGAGCCCGGCCGTGCCGGAGCCGGTGAGCGCGCCGCCCCCGACCTTGCGGATCCCGCGCGCCTCCCAGGACGAGACGGCCTGCCGGCCCGTGCGGCCCGACGGCCCCTTGTAGCCATCCGGAACCGTGACCTCGTAGCCCCAACCCTCGCCCGTTCGCCAACCGGCCTTGGCCATGAAGTTCGCGGTCGAGTGCAGCGCGTCGGGGACCGAGTTCACGAGGTCGCGCCGGCCGTCGCCGTCCCCGTCGACCGCGAGGCGCAAATAGGTGGAGGGGATGAACTGCGTGTGCCCGAAAGCGCCGGCCCACGACCCCTTGAGGTCGTCCGCGTCGAGGTCGCCGCGCTCGATGATGCGCAGCGTCGAGACCAACTCGTCGCGAAAGAAGCCCTGACGCCGCGTCGCGAAGCAGGCGCCGGTCGCGAGCGCCTGGACGAGCGGCATCTTGCCCCCGGACTTGCCGAAGTCGCTCTCGACACCCCACACGGCCACGATCGTGTGGCGGTCGACGCCGAACCGGCTCTCGGCGGCCGCGAGCGTCGCCGCATGGCGGCGCAGCATCGCCTGGCCTTCCGCGACCTTCTCGTCGTCCACGAGCGTCGCGAGGTAGTCCCAGATCGGCGTCTTGAACTCGGGCTGATTATTCATCAGCTCGATGACCTTCATGTCGGGTTCGAGGCCGCGCGTCGCGCCATCAAAGGTCGCGCCAGACACGCCTTTGGCAGTCGCAGCCGAGCGCAGCCCGGAGAGGCAATCACCGAAATCCGCATGCGCCGCGTGAGGTGCGAGCGCGGCACCCATGACGGCGCATATCGTCAGACTTGCGCGGCGCATGCTCATCATCTCCGAACGCGGCCATTGAGGCCGAGGGTGGTTAATGAAAGCTTGCGACGGCTCCTCAAGCCCAGGCCCGCTCCGCCAACTTCGCCTCGTAGGTCTCGATCGCCGCGCCCTTCTCGAGCGTCAGCCCGATATCGTCGAGGCCGTTCAGCAGGCAGTGCTTGCGGAACGGCTCGATGTCGAAATGGAGCGTGCCGCCGTCCGGACCCTGGATCGTCTGAGCCGCGAGATCGACCGTCACGGTGGCGTTCGCGCCGCGATCGGCGTCGTCGAACAGCTTCTCCAGGTCTTCGGGCGAGACCGTGATCGGCAGGACGCCGTTCTTGAAGCAGTTGTTGTAGAAGATGTCCGCGAAGCTCGTCGAGATGACGCAGCGGATGCCGAAGTCCTGGAGCGCCCAAGGCGCGTGCTCGCGCGACGAGCCGCAGCCGAAATTATCGCCCCCGACCAGGATCTCGGATTTGCGATAGGCCGGCTTGTTCAGCACGAAATCCGGGTTCTCGGACCCGTCGTCCCGGTAGCGCTTGTCGGCGAACAGTCCCTTGCCGAGACCGGTGCGCTTGATGGTCTTCAGATAGTCCTTCGGGATGATCTGGTCGGTATCGATGTTGACGGCCCGCATCGGGGCCGCGACCCCGGTCAGGGTGGTGAAAGGCTGCATGGTGCGCTCCGGGTCGGGTGTCGTGTCCGGTGTAATCCGCGTCGGCATTCGGTCAAGCCGAGCCCTTCACGCTGGCATCTTAACGGGCTGGTAACCATATCTCATCAGGGTTGGGATCGAGCGGTTTCCGCTTCGACCCCAAGCTTCCGGGAGAGACCGCGGATGTACCGGCTCTCCCGGGACCTGGCAGGTCGGCGAGGCGCTCAATCCGGTCCGCGCAGGCGATAGCCGACGCCCGTCTCCGTCAGGATGTATTCCGGCGTGTCGGGGTTCGGCTCCAGCTTCGAGCGCAGTTGCCGGACATAGACCCGGAGATATTGCGGGTCGGCCGCGCCGCCCCAGACTTCGCGCAACAGGTAGGTATGCGTCAGCACCTTGCCGGCGTGATGCGCCATCACGCGCAGCATTTCGTACTCCTTCGGGGTGAGCTTCACCTCGCGAACGCCCACCCTGACGATCCGTCGCACGAGGTCGACCGAGAGCTCGCCGACGCGGAAGATCGGCCGCTCGCCCTGGACCTGGAGTCGGTGGCGCAGAGCCGCCCGCATGCGGGCGAGCAGCTCGTTCATGCCGAAGGGCTTCGTGACGTAATCGTCCGCCCCGAGATCGAGCGCCTCGACCTTGCCGCGCTCGTCGTCGCGGCTCGACAGGACCACGATCGGCACGGCCTCGTAGAGCGACCGGATGCGGCGCAGCAGCTCGTGACCTGCGATATCCGGGAGCCCGAGATCCAGGATGACGAGATCCGGCACCTCCTGCGCGAGGGCTGCGAGCGCGGTCTTGCCGTTCGTCGCGTCGACGACATCGTAGCCCTGGGTCGTCAGCCCGGTGCGCAGGAGCTTTCGGATCGGCGGCTCGTCGTCGATCACCAGGACACGGTGGCGGGAGGCGCTCATGCGGCGGTGTCCATCCGGCGCGCCATCGCGGGCACCGGCAGCTTCAGCGTGAAGACGGCGCCGGACCTGTCGCGGCGGTTCGCGGCCGCGATCTCGCCCCCCATCGCCTCCACGAAGCCGCGCGAGATTGCGAGCCCGAGGCCCGTGCCGGCCCTGACCGAATCCGTCTTCCGCACGCGGTAGAACTTGTCGAAGATGCGCTCGACCTCGTCCGACGGGATGCCCGGCCCCTCGTCCGTTACCTGGAGCAGCACCCGGCTATGCGCCTGCAGGGTCTCCTGCCAACCCTCGAGGCGAATTGTGGTCCCTTCCCCGGCATATTTGGCGGCGTTGTCGAGGATGTTGAACAGGATCTGCTCGAACAGCACCGCGTCGAGGTCGAGCATGGGCAGGTCGGCCGCGAGGTCGACCTCGACCCGGTGCGACGCCAGGATCTTCGACGCGCGGCGCAAAGCGGAGCCGACGATTTCCCCGACGTCATGCGGGGCGAGGTTCGGCGCGACCGCGCCCGATTCGAGCTTCGTCATGTCGAGCAGGTTCGCGATGAAGCGGTTGAGGCGCTCCGATTCGTCGATCATCGTGCCGATCAGCTCCGCCTTGTCGTCGGCCGCGAGGTCGGCATCGAGGTCGCGTAGAGTCCCGGCCGCCCCGAGGATGGCGGCGAGCGGCGTCTTCAGGTCGTGGGAGATCGAAGTGAGGAGCGCCTGCCGAAGCCGGTCGGTCTCGGCCGCGAGCTTCGCGCGGTCGAGATCCTCCACGAGGCACACGCGCT
>CAHJXE010000017.1 GCA_903644085.1 Hyphomicrobiales bacterium | reverse complement strand
GGGCCAGGCGGATATGGTGTTCCTGGCGCGGGAGATGTTGCGCGACCCGTATTGGCCGGCGCGGGCCGCGCGAGAGCCTCCCGGAACGAGGCCGCCGCGTCCTCGGCGCGCCAGCACGCGGCCTTGTGGCCGGGCGCCGCGACGTGGATCGGCGGGTCCTCGCGGCGGCAGCGATCGATCGCGAGGTAGCAGCGCGGCGCGAACGGGCAGCCGGGCAGGCGGTTCGCGAGGTCGGGCGGGCTGCCGGGGATGGTCTCCAGCCGCGAGCCCTTGGTCAGCGCGCCCTCGGCCCGGCTCTTGAGGAGCCCGATCGTGTAGGGGTGGTGCGGGCTGCGCACGATCTCGCGCGCCGAGCCCTCCTCGGCGATCCGCCCCGCATACATGACGGCGATCCGATCGGCGATCTCGACCGCGGCGCCCAGATCGTGCGTCACGAAGATCGTCGAGAGGCCAAGCTCGCGCTGCAACTCGCGCAGCAGCAGCAGGATCTGGATCTGCACGGTCGCGTCGAGGGCCGTCGTCGGCTCGTCCGCCAGCAGTACCTCGGGCCGGCAGGCAAGCGCGAGCGCGATCATGGCGCGCTGGCGCATGCCGCCCGACATCTCGTGCGGGTAGGCGTTGAGCCGCCGCTCCGGGCTCGGGATGCGCACGCGCTCGAACAGGCCCAGCGCCCGCGCCCGGGCACTCGCGGCACCCGCCCCCTCGTGACGGCGGATCGCTTCCGTGATCTGTGCGCCCACCGTGTAGACGGGGTCGAGCGCGAGAAGCGGCTCCTGGAAGATCATCGCGACCTGCCGGCCGCGAAACGCCTGGAGCTCGCGCTTCGAGAGCGACATCACGTCCCGACCGCCGACCCGGATCCGGCCCTCGACCCGGCTCGCCCGCTCCGGGTTGAGCCGCATGATCGCCCGCAAGGTGACGCTCTTGCCGGATCCCGACTCGCCGATCAACGCGACGACCTGGCCGCGCGTGAGCGTCAGGTCGACGTTGTCGACGGCCCGCGCCCGCCCGCCGAAGGTGACCGCGAGCCGCTCGATCTCGACCGCCAGGGCGTGGGGCGAAGTGCTCACGCGGCCGTCCTCACCGCCGCCGGCGCCAGAGAGTGGCCGGAGTCCGGCTGGCGGGCCAAGCACGCGACACGGTGCAGGTTCGCGATTGGATCGAGCGGCGGATCGGCCACGCTGCATACGGGCTCGACGAGCCGGCAGCGCGGATGAAAGCGGCAGCCCGACGGCGGGTCGATCGGGTTCGGCGGGTCGCCCGCGAGCGGCGGCGTCTCAGTACGCGCGTCGGGGTCGAGCGAGGGCATCGAGGAGAGCAGCGCCTCGGTGTAGGGGTGCGCCGGGGCGCCGAGCACAGTGTCGGCCGGACCGATCTCCACCACGCGCCCGAGATACATGACCATCACGCGGTCGCAGATGAAGCGGACCACGTTGAGGTCGTGGCTGATGAACAGGTAGGTGAGGTCGAACTCGTCCTTGAGATCGAGGAGCAGGTTCAGCACCTGCGCCTCGACCGACTTGTCGAGCGCAGAGACGGCCTCGTCCAGCACCACGAGGCGCGGGTTCAGCGCCAGCGCGCGGGCGATGTTGACCCGCTGGCGCTGTCCGCCCGAGAGCTCGTGCGGGTATCGCGGCGCGAAGCGCGACGGCTCGAGCCCGACCCGCGCGAGGAGCGCGCGGGCCTCCTCGATGGCGCGGCGTTTCGGCGTGCCGTGCACGCGAGGCCCGAAGGCGATCGAGCCCTCTACCGTGATGCGCGGGTTCAGCGAGGAGTAGCTGTCCTGGAACACCATCTGCGCCTGCCGGCGGAAGGCCCGGAGCGGGAGGGCGCGTCCGCCGATCGGCTCGCCGTCGAAGACGAGCTCGCCGCGGTCGCGTTCGATCAGACCCATGATGAGCCGCGCGGTCGTCGACTTGCCGCAGCCGGATTCGCCCACGATGCCCAGCGTTTCGCCCTTCATCAGGGTGAAATCGACGCCGTCCACCGCGCGCACCAGCGAGGCCTTGCCGCCGAGTCCCTTCTTCACCGGGAAGTGCTTCACAAGCCCGTCGACCGAGAGCAGCGGCTGAGCTGGCCCGCCGCGGTCGCGCGGGTGGAGCCGGGCGCTCACTCCTTCACCTCCATGGCGGAGCGCAGCCCGTCCGAGAACAGGTTGAAGGAGATCGACACGATGAAGATGGCCGCACCCGGCAGCGCGGCGACCAGCGGCTGCACGTAGATCGCGGTGCGCAGCGTGTTCAGCATCAGCCCCCATTCGGGCTCGGGCGGCTTCACTCCCAGGCCCAGGAAGGAGAGCCCCGAGGCCAGGATCATCGACACGCTGATGAGGCTCGTCGCGTAGACGAAGATGGGCCCCAGCACGTTGCCGAGCACCTGCACGCGCACGATGGTGAGGGCGGACGCGCCGGAGAGCCGCGCGGCGTCCACGTAGTCGCGCGAACGGATCTGCGTCGTCACGCTCTCCGCGACGCGCGCGATCTGGGGCACGAATACGCAAGTCAGCGACACGATCGAGTTGAGGATGCCGGCCCCCAGCGCGCCGGAGAGCGCGATGGCGAGCAGCACGGACGGGAAGGCGAAGAACACGTCGATCGTGCGCATCAGGATGGTGTTCAGCCAGCCGCCCACAAACCCCGCCAGAATGCCGACACCCGACCCGATCACGAACGCCACGATCACGGGCGTGACCCCCATGAAGAGCGATAGCCGGCCCGCCATCATGAGGCGGCTCAGCATGTCGCGGCCGAGCTCGTCGGAGCCGAGCGGGTAGCCGGGCGTCCCGATCGGGCGCAGCCGGCGCAGCATGGAGCCGCGATATGGGTCCATCGGGGCGATCCAGGGCGACGCGATCGCCACCACGATGATCGCCAGGATCACGGCGGCGGCCGCCATCGCGACGGGATCGCGCAGCAACTTGCGCCCGACATTGCCCCAGAAGCCGCGCGAGGCCGCGAAAGGCGCGACCGCGGCGGCGGTCCGGTCGGCCCCGAGCGGGGCGTCGAGGGTCTGGACCGGCGCGCTCACGATGATCAGGTCCGCTCGATGCGCGGATCGAGCGCGGTCTGCACCACGTCGACCACGAGGTTAAGAGCCACGAAGAACATCGCCAGTACCAGGATCGAGCCCTGGAGCAGCGGCAGGTCGCGCTGGAAGATCGCCGCGTTGAGGAGGAAGCCCGTGCCGGGCCACGCGAACACGGTCTCGACGAGGATCGACCCGCCGAGGAGGTAGCCGAGTTGCAGCCCCATGATCGCGAGCGCGGTCGGCGCGGCGTTCTTCACGACGTGGCGGAACACGCCGGCATCGCTCAGGCCCTTGGCGCGCAACGCCCCGACGAAATCCTGGGAGAGGATGTCGCCGACGAGCGCCCGTACGGTGCGCGCGATCACGCCCATCGGGATGACCGACAACGTCAGCGCGGGCAGGACCATGTAGCGCAGGTGCTCGAGATCGGGCCTCCAGTTGCCGGACCCGTCCGGCCCGGCGCCGGTCGGCGGCAGCCAGCCGAGCGTCGCCGAGAACACGATGACCATCACCATGCCGAGCCAGTAATGCGGCACGCTGACCCCGAAGACCGAGACCGCGGACGCGACCCGGTCGAGTATCGAGTTGCGGAAATAGCCCGCCACGAAGCCGAAGAACGTCCCGAGCGTGAAGCCGATCAGTGTCGCGACGACCGCGAGGATCAGGCTGTTCACGACCGCGCGCCCGACCTCGTCTGCGACCGGCCGACCCGTCGCGATCGAGGTCCCGAGATCGCCGTGCAGCACGCGCCAGAGCCACAGCGCGTACTGGACGGGCAGCGGCTTGTCGAAGCCGTAGATCGCCCGCATCTCGTCGATCATCTGCTGCGTCGCGTCGACGGGCAGGATCGCGGAAAGCGGGTCGCCCGGCGCCAGATGCACGAGGAGGAAGCACACGATGCTCACGCCGAGAGCGACCGGCGTCACGTAGACGAGGCGCTTGAGGGTGAAGCTCAGCATGGCAGGATCGGACGCGTCCGGCTGATCTCTCCCCGGTAGTGGGGAGCCGAGTTTGCGTCAGCCCACAGGGATGGGGTCTGCTCGGCCGGGGTTGCCCCACCAGGCTCGGCCTCGCCGAGTCCGCCCTTCCCTGCAGGGAAGGGATCGGCGGCGGCACGTCTCCCACAGCGACCCATGCTCACTTCGCCATCGTGATCGGCGAGAAGTCCTGGAACCAGTTCTGCGCCTGCACGAACCCCTTCACCTTCGGGCTGAGCGCGCGCGGATTGACGTCGTGCGTCACCATGAGGAAGAGCGCGTCGTCCACGTATTTCTCGTGGATCTTCTGGAGAACCTTGGTCTGCTCGGACGGATCGAAGGCGTTGCGGGCCTCGTCGAAGAGTTTGTCCATCGCGGGGTCGCAGTAATAGCCCCAGTTGGTGCCGTTCGGGGGCGCGAGGTTGCACTGGAGGTGCCGGATGAGCCCGGTGAACGGGTCCTGGATGAAATAGGTGAAGTTGATGGCGGTCGCGCCTCGCGCGGATGGGTCCTTGGCGCCGGCGCGCCAGATGTTGATGAGCGTGTTCCACTCGACGACCTCGAACTCGATCCTGATGCCGACATCCGCGAGGTTCTGCTGGACGAACTCGTTCATCGGCAGCGGCTGCATCTGGCCCGACCCCGAGGCCGAGATCAGGACCTTGGTGGTCAGCGGCTTGTTCGGTCCGTAGCCTGCCTCGGCGAGCAGCTTCTTCGCGGCCGCCGGGTCGTAGGCCAGCTTGAAGGTCGGATGGCCGAACCACTGGTGGCCGGTCGGAAAGAACCCCTCGGCCGGGATCATCAGGCCGGAGAGCAGCTCCTTCATGCCCTCGCGGTCGATCGCGAGGTTCGCGGCCTTGCGCACCCGGACGTCGTTCCAGGGCGAACCTTCGACGCGCGAGAGGTGCCATGTCCAATTGTGCGGGTACACGTTCGTGACGATCGAGAAGCCCGCGCCCTTCAGCGACGCGACCGCGTCCGGGGCCGGCGCCTCGATCCAGTCGACTTGGCCCGAACGGAGCGCCGCGACGCGCGCGTTCGCCTCCGGCAACGGCACGAGGACGAGCTTGTCGAGCTTGGGCACCCGCGCCTTGTCCCAGTAGGCGGCGTTCGGCACCATCTCGGCCCGCTCGCGGGGCGCGAAGAGCGTCAGCTTCCACGGTCCCGTGCCCGACGGCGTCTTCGCGAAGGCGTCCCAGCTCTTGCCCACCTTCTCCCACTGGGCAGGCGAGGACATCATGATCCAGGCGATCTGGTAGGGCAGCGTCGCGTCCGGCGACTTGGTGGTGATCTCCAGCGTCGCCCGGTCGAGCGCCCGGTAGGAGGCGACGGCCGGGATGCGCGAGCGCCCCTGCGCGGATTGACGCGGGTCGTACTGAGGCGAGCCGTTCTTGAGGAGCTTGTCGAGGTTCCACACGGCGGCCTCGGCCGTGAAGTCCGAGCCGTCGTGGAATTTGACGCCGTCGCGGATCTTGAAAGTCCACTTCGTCTTGTCCGACGCGTCCACCGCCCAACTCGTCGCCAAGCCGGGCGAGAGCTCGGACGGCTTCGTCGCCGAGGACAGATCCCAGTTGATGAGCGCATCGTAGACCGTGTAGCCGAGGAAGCGCTGCCCCTCGCCGCCGTTATCCGTCTGCCCCGTGGTCAACGGGATGTCGGAAGCCGTCATGCCGATGCGCAGCGTGCCCTGCGCGGACGCGACGGAGGCCGCGAGTGACAGACAGGCGGCGAGACCGAGCCGCAAACTCAGACGCGTCATCGACGATACCTCAGGCCCGCGCCATCGCGGGCACCCGGCGGCTCCATGCAAGCGATCGGCCAAGCGGACAGGATTGCGTCGAGCCCTTGATCGGATCGAGCCATCGATCGAATTGGCGATGCGATCTGCGTTGATGATCCGGCACCGGTCTGCTAGACCGTTTCCGACAGGATGAGCGACGACAACCTGCCTTTCGATCCGGTCAAGGACGCCGAGAACATCGGCGGCACGGTATCTCTCTCGCCGATATGCCTTTCTCGATGTCCATCGCGTTCCTTCCGGATCGCCGCTTCCCCTACGGCGAGGAACGTTTCCGGGCTTGGGGGACGATCGATGGCGAGAGCCACTGTCTCGCCTACACCGTGAGGGGACGGCCGCGTCCGTCCGATCAGTCTGAGACGCGCCCACGCGAAGGAGATGAAACGTCTTGTCCGCTCGACCTGATTCCACATTCGCCGACGACAACCCGGAATGGACGTCGCGTGACGTCCGGGACGCGAAGCCCGCATCCGAGTTGCCGCCGGAGATCCTGGCGCAGTTTCCGAAGACGCGGCGCGTTCGAGGGCCTCAGCGGGCGCCCACGAAGGTCCAGGTCGCGGTTCGCCTCTCGCGCGACGTGGTGGAGCACTTCCGCGCGGGCGGTCCCGGCTGGCACCAGCGGATTGACGAGGCGCTCCGGCAGGCCGCCGGCCTGAACTCCCGTCCTGACCGGCCCTGACCGCTACACCTCCCGCCGCCGCAGGATGTAGTCGAGCCCGCCGACGCGGAACCAGCGGTAGCCGTAGCCCTCGAGCACGATCCGGTGCCGGCCGTCGTCGGCGGCCTCGCTGTGGTCGTCCGCCAGCAGGTTGACGAGGCACTCGCCCGCTCCGTCGCGTCCACTCCGGAAGGCGACCTCGCGCGGCCTCGCGTCGAGATTGTGCATGACGAGCACCGAGTTGCCGCGCCAATCGTAGCGCAAGGCCAGCACAGCCGGATCGTGAGTCGCCACGACGGCGAAATCGCCCCAGCCGATCTCGGGCGCTTCCTTGCGGGCGCGGATGATGCGCTCCATCCAGTTCAGCATCGACAGGTCGTGGCGGCGCTGCTGCGCGACGTTCACGTGCTCGAACCCGTACACGCCGCCCGAGATCACCGGCAGGACCGGCTTGTCGCCCTTGGTGAAGCCGCCCTGCGGCTCGGTCGACCATTGCATGGGCGTGCGAGCGCAGTTGCGCTCGGGCAGCGAGAGGTCGTCGCCCATGCCGATCTCGTCGCCGTAGCGCAGGACGGGCGTGCCGGGCAGCGTGAACATGAGGCTGTAGGCGAGCTCGATGCGGCGGCGATCCCCGTCCAGCATCGGGGCGAGGCGGCGGCGGATGCCGCGCTCGTAGAGCTGCATGTCGGGATCGGGCCCGAAGGCCGCGAACACGGCGTCGCGCTGCTCGGGCGTGAGACGTCCGAGGTCGAGCTCGTCGTGGTTGCGCAAGAACATGCCCCACTGGCCGCTGGCAGGGCGGGGCTTCGTGGCCTCGAGCGCCTCGACCAGCGGGCCGGTCTCTGCCGAGGCCAGCGCGTAGAACAGGTTCTGGTTGACCTGGAAGTTGAACATCATGTGCGAGCGGTCGCCGTCATCCCCGAAATACGCGAGGTCGTCCTCGGGCAGGATGTTCGCCTCCGCGAGCAGGATCGCGTCGCCGCGCCGCCATTGGAGGAACTCGCGGAAGGTCCGCAGCATGCCGAAATCCTCGACGGGCGTCGTCACCTCCGGGCCTTTCGAGCCGATGACGAACGGGACGGCGTCCATGCGGAAACCCGCGACGCCGAGCTGGATCCAGAAGCCGACGATCTTCAGGATCTCGGCCTGCACCTCCGGGTTCGCGGTCGCGAGGTCCGGCTGGAAGTCGTAGAAGCGGTGGAAATAGTAGGCGCGCGCCGTCTTGTCGTAGGTCCAGGTCGTCGTCTGCACGCCCGGGAATACCATGCCCTCGTTGGCGCTCGCGGGCTTTGTCTTCGACCAGACGTACCAGTCCCGGTAGGGTGAGGCCGGGTCGCGGCGCGCCGACTGGAACCAGGGATGCACCTCCGAGGTGTGGTTCACCACGAGGTCGATCAGCACCCGGATGCCGCGGCTGCGCGCCCCGTGGGTGAACTCGACGAAATCGCCGAGCGTGCCGTAGCGGGGGTCGACGCCGTAATAGTCGGACACGTCGTAGCCGTCGTCGCGGCCGGGCGAGGGCTGGAACGGCATCAGCCAGATCGCCGTGACGCCGAGCCCCTGGATGTAGTCTAGCCGCCGCGTCAGCCCGCGGAAATCGCCGATGCCGTCGCCGTCCGAATCCATGAACGTGCCTACGTTCAGGCAGTAGATGACGGCATTCTTATACCAGAGGTCGTCGATCATCGGGGCGCCGTCGCGAGGGCAGGGGAGGCGCGAGCCTCGGGGTCAGCCGGTGAGCTTGATCCGGACGCGGCGGTTCTGCTTGCCCTTCTTCTCGATGGACGAGACCTCGACCGGGCCGATCTCGCCCGTGCGCCGCACATGCGTGCCGCCGCAGGGCTGGAGGTCGATCCCCGCGATCTCGACGAGCCGCACCCGGCCGGAGCCGCGCGGCGGCTTCACCGACATGGTCTTGACGAGGCCCGGGTTGGCGTCGAGCTCCGCGTCGCTGATCCACCTGTCCGTCACGGGCGCGTCGCGGGCGATCAGTTCGTTCAGCGCCGCCGCGATCTCGCCCTTGTCGAGGCTCGCCTCGGGGAGGTCGAAATCGAGCCGGCCCTCGCCGTCGCCGATCGAGCCGCCCGTGACCGGGTAGGGCAGGACCACGCTCAAGAGATGGAGCGCGGTATGCGCCCGCATTCGGGCGAAGCGGCGCGACCAGTCGAGCCGCGCCGTGACGCGCGTGCCGACCGGCGGCAGGGCCGCGCCCGGCTCCGGAATATGCACGATCTCGCTGCGGTCCGGCCCGTAGACCGCGTTCGCGATCGTGGCCGAGTCGCCCTCCCAGGCGATCTCGCCCGTGTCGCCCGGCTGTCCGCCGCCCTGCGCGTAGAAGATCGTGCGGTCGAGCACGATGCCGCCCGTCTCGGTCACGCCGACCACCGTGGCGGCAACCTCGTCCAAGTAGGAATCGTCGCGGAAGAGGATCTCGGTCGGCGTCATGATGGGTCCGTTCAGCTCAAGCCTAGCCGCTCGATGACTGCCGCGACCTCGGCGGCGGCAGGTGGCGTGAGGGGCAGGATGGGCCGGGGCGGGTCCATGTCCACGAGACCGAGGTGCCGGGCGGCCGCGTACATTACCCGCACGCCCGTGTGCCGGCGCAGGAGCGTCCATAACGGCTCCATCTCGGCGTTCGAGCGCCGTGCCTCGGTGACATCCCCGGCCGAGACGGCCCGCACGATCGCGATGCACGGCACGGGGAACAGCCCGCCCATGACCGAGTACCAAGCCTCGCCCCCCGCGATCAGCCCCTCGGTCACGGTCCAGTCGGCCGCGTATCCGATCGAGAACGGGGCCGGCGCGACCTCGCGCCAAGTCGCGTGCCGGGCCGCGACCTCGTCAGGCGCGGCACCTGCGGTCTTCAGGCCGACGACGCCCGGCAGGCGGCTCAGCCGGCCGACGAGCTCGGGGCGGAAGGTAAAATGCGTCGTACCGGGGTTGTCGTAGATGCACACGGGCAGGCCGCCCGCCGCCACCGCCTCGAAATGGGCGAAGACCTCGTCATCGAGGAGCGGCGTGTAGGAGACTGGCGCCAGGAGTCCGCCATCTGCGCCCGCGTCGCGTGCGTCTGCCGCCAGCGCGACCGCCTCGTCCGTGCGCAGCGCCCCGATCCCGACCAGCAGCTTCGCGCGTCCGGCGACCTCGTCGGCCGCGACCTCGACCGCGCGCCGCCGCTCGGCGCGCGACAGGTAGGCGTAGGTCCCGGTGCTGCCGAGCAGCCCGATCCCGTCGACCTCGGCGGTGACGAGCCGCTGCAGGATGGCGCGCAAGGCGCGCTCGTCGATCCGCCCGGCCGGGTCGGCGGGCGTGATCGGGAACGCGATCAGGCCGCGCAGCAGGTCGGTCACGCGGAGATCACGCTTGGTAGGCCTTGAGCACCTGGCGCTGCTCGCCCAGGCCCTCGATGCCGAGCGTCATCACGTCGCCGGCCTTGAGGAAGCGCGGCGGCTTCATGCCGAGGCCGACGCCCGGCGGCGTGCCGGTCGTGATCACGTCGCCCGGCTCCAGCGTCATGAAGTGCGAGATGTAGGAGACGATCTGCGCGCAATCGAAGATCATGGTCTTCGTCGAGCCGCGCTGCGCCTTCTCGCCGTTGACGTCGAGCCACATGGAGAGGTTCTGCGGGTCCGTGATCTCGTCCGTCGTGACGAGCCAGGGGCCGAGCGGCCCGAAGGTCGGGCAGCCCTTGCCCTTCATCCAGGTGCCGCCCCGTTCGCTCTGGAATTCGCGCTCGGAGACGTCGTTGCAGATGCAGTAGCCGGCCACGTGGTCGAGCGCGTTGTTCGCGTGCACGTAGGAGGTGCGCTTCGCGATGACGATCGCGATCTCGACCTCCCAATCGGTCTTCTGGGAGGCCTTGGGGATGATCACGTCGTCGTTCGGCCCGCCGATGCAGGAGGGCGCCTTCGTGAACAGGATCGGCTCGGCCGGGATCGCGGCGCCCGTCTCGGCCGCGTGGTCGGCATAGTTCAGCCCGACTGCGATGAAGTGGCGGACGTGCGCGACGGGCGGCCCGATGCGGGTCCCGGCCGGCACGATCGGCAATCCGGTGACGTCGACGCCTCGCAGCTTCTCGAGGCCGCTCTCCAGGAACGCGGCGTCGATGTCGTGCACGATGCCCGACAGGTCGCGCATGTCGGCGCCGTCGAAGAGGCCGGGCTTCTCGGCGCCGTCCGGTCCATATCGCAACAGCTTCATCGTGTCCTCCGGTGTTGCCGGCCTGTGTAGCGAAGCCCCGTCCGGCTGCAAGCCCGGTTCGGGCTGCCGACGAAGGCACCTGCCTAGCCGCCCGCGCCGTACAGGAGCGTCTGCATGCGCGTCTGGGCCGCCTGCACCGCCTGCTGGCTCGCCTGCAACCCCTGGAGCTTCGCGTTGAGTTCGGTGCGGGTCGCGGCGTCGGACACCTGGAGCGTGGGTCCGGCGATCGTGACGGTGCTCTTGTGGCGGTCGAGATAGCTCGCGAGGTCGAGGGCGTCCGCGAACACCTTGTCGGCGACCGGCACGATGCTCTGGAAGGTGACGGCGGCCGTCGTGACCAGGCGATCGTAGGCCTGGTCGAACACGGCCTTCAGCTCGGGCGGCTGCTTGAGCTCGCGATGCGCCCGATCGGCCTGGGCGACATCGTCCCCGAGGGCGGCCGCCATCTGGTCGATGATGGTCTTGGCGCTCTCGAGATCTCCACGGCGCGTCGCGAGGTCGCCGAGCGACTGGATCGCACCCGCGGACATCGCGGCGACGAGCTTCGGCGAGACGCTCTCGTTCATGACCTGATGGAACCGGGTGATGATCGCGTACTGGTCGGCGTAGGGACCGAACGACGTCCGCTCGTCCGCCGTCAGCTGCGGGACGTGAAGGCCCGGCTTGTCGATGATCCTCGTCTGAAGGAACGCGACGAACGCCTTGCGCTGCTCGGTCTTGTGATCGCCGCAACCGGCGAGCCCGACCGACACCGCCACCGCGAGCGTAGTGGCGACCCCTTTGATCCAGCTCCGCATGTCCCAACCCTCGTCCGCGACCCGGATCGGTCGGGTGCTGTCGCGGGCCGTCTACATCATACGCCCCTCGAGTTCACGCCTTGACTCGCACATACTCGCCGGGCGCATCGCCCAGCGCCGCGAGTGGCCCGGCCGCGGGGTCGCGCGCGGGCACGCGCTCTGGCGCCTGCGCCTCGACCCAAGCGAACCAGTACGGCCACCAGGAGCCCGCATGCTCGGCCGCGGCGCCCAGCCAGTCCTCGTAGGTCTCCTGGCCGACCTCGCCCGTGCGGAACCCGTATTTCGGCTTCGTCGGCGGGTTCACGACGCCCGCGATGTGACCGGAGCCCGCCACCACGAACTCGACCGGGCCGCCGAACGATTTCGAGCCGAGATGCACGGATTTGGCGGGCGCGATATGATCCTCGCGGGTCGCGAGATTGAAGACCGGAATCGTCACGCGCGAGAGATCGAGGCGCACGTTGTCGATCGTCATCTCGCCTCTGGCGAGCCGGTTCTCCAGGTAGCAGTTTCGCAGGTAGAAGGAATGGTTCGCGGCCGGCATGCGGGTCGCGTCCGAATTCCAGTAGAGCAGGTCGAAGGGGAACGGCGCCTGTCCCTTCAGGTACACGTTGACCACGTAGGGCCAGATGAGGTCGTTCGGGCGCAGCATGTTGAAGGCGTTCGCCATGCGCGACCCCTCCAGATAGCCGCGGGTCTTCATGGTCGCCTCGACCGCCTGGATCTGCGGCTCGTCGACGAAGACCTTGAGGTCGCCCGCATGCGTGAAGTCGACCTGCGTGGTGAAGAAGGTCGCGCTCTCGATCCGGCTGTCGGCCGCCGCCGCCATGTAGGCCAGCGTGACGGCGAGAAGCGTCCCCCCGACGCAGTAGCCGATCGAGGTCACGCGCCGCTCGCCCGTCGCGGCCTCGATCGCGTCGAGGGCCGCGAAGACGCCTTCGCGCATGTACTCGCCGAATCCCTTCTCGGCCTGGCGCGCGTCGGGATTGACCCAGGAGATGCAGAAGACCGTGAGCCCCTGCGCGACCGCCCAGCGGATGAAGCTCTTCTCGGGGTTGAGGTCGAGCACGTAGAACTTGTTGATCCAGGGCGGCACGATGAGGAGCGGGCGCTTCAGCACCGTCTCGGTCGCGGGCGAATATTGGATGAGCTCCATGAGGTCATCGCGGAAGATGACCTTGCCGGGCGAGATCGCGAGGTTGACCCCGACCTCGAACTTCCCCGGGTCCGACTGGCGCAGCCTCAGCTCGCCCCGTCCTGCCTCGACATCCTCGGCCAGCATGGTCATGCCGCGCACGAGGTTCGAGCCGCCCTGCCGGAACGTTTCGCGGAGCAGTTCCGGGTTCGTGGGCACGAAATTCGACGGCGAGAGCGCGCCCGAGATCTGCTTCACGTAAAATCGCGCCTTGGCGCGGGTGTGCTCGTCGAGGCCGTCAGCCTCGTTCACCATCGCGTCGGCCCAATTCGAGGTGAGGAGATAGGCCTGGCGTATGAAGTCGAACATGGGATTACGCGACCATTCCGGGTCTTGGAAGCGTTTGTCGGGCGACGTCGCGGCGACAGTCGACGCGACCACGCCGCCCTGGAGTCTCGTCAGCGTGCTCGCCCACAGGTCGATGAACTCGCGCCCAAGCCGCGCCTGCGCGTCGGCCGTCCGGTCCGGATCAGCGAGCCAGGTCTCCGCGACCTTTCCCAGCGTGCGCACGATCTCCGCGACGTCCTCGGAGAGGCCCGGGGAAACGCGTTTCTCCTCGATCGGCTTCATGTAGGCGGCGGTCGCGCGGCCGGCTTGCTGCACGAACAGCGCGAGGTTCTGCGAGAGCGCGTTGAAGTCCGGGAGCGTGGGCGTGACCGCGTCGGTCTTCGGCTCGTTCATGGTTGCCTCCCGTGCCGCGGCCTTGTCAGGGCGGCCGCGTTTGGTGTCATGTTACCCGCATCGTCGCCGCGCTGCGAACGATAACGCCGCCCGTCATTTCCCGATCCGAACCCTTTCGAGACCCAGATGCCCACCCGCGCGACCCTCATCGTCCTGGCCGCCCTATCACTCGCCGGCTGCTCGAACGACGCGAACCTCGTGCGCGACGCCGCGATGGCGGCCGGCATCACGGGCGGCGAGCCGAAGCCCGCGCCCGATTTCGTGACCCGCACGCGGTCGGCGGACATCGACTACATGCCGATCGGCACGCCGGTGCCGAAACGCAGCCGCCCCAAGGACGCGGACGCGGTGGCGGACGCCGAGGCGCAGATGAACGGCCTGCGCTCCCGCAACGAATCACTCGGCGGCAGCGCCCGACGCGCCGGCCGGACGCCCGCCGCGAAGCCGGCGGTCGCGCCGCCGGAGGAGTGAGGCGGTCGATGACTGCCGCGCATGTGAGAACGGTGCTTTCGCCTCTGCCAACTGCTATCGTTCGGGCTATGGGATCTCCTGAGACCCGCCCATCCATTCAGGCTCCGGCGGAGCTTCTCACGCTGTTGGACAGCGTGACGGCAACGCTCAATCCGGTGGAGATCTGGCTTTTCGGGAGCCGTGCCCGGGGAGACGAGAGGCCTGACAGCGATTGGGATCTTCTTGCCGCCCTGCCCGATGACACCGCTGCCGATCTGATGGATCCGCTGGTCGCGTGGAACATCGCTCGCACGACGGACATTCAAGCGACGCTCCTATCGACCACGATGAGCGAGCTTCGAGCGCTCTGGGGTTTGCCGAACACATTGGGCTACGATCTCGCGCGGGACGGGATCAAGCTCGTTGTCGGCTGAGCGTCTGATCGCGTCGCACCTGCGGCTCGCCTCCGAGTCCCTGGCGGCTGCGGACGCTCTCATGCGGATCGGCAATCGCTACGCAGTCTACCAAGCCGAACAGGCAGTCGGGCAGCTGATCCTGGCTTTGGCACAATCCGAGAACACGGCTTTCACCCGGTCGCAACACCATCAGCTCGACGCGATGAGACGCGCTCTGCCCGATGCCAACGCATTCCGCGACACGCTGTCGGAACACACGTGGCTCGAAGCCTACGCGACGAGCTACCGCTATCCCAAGACGATGGGTGGTCTCGCCGACCCGCCGCGAACCGATAAGTTGAGGGATACCCTAAGCGCCGTCGCGCACCTCCTCCGTGAAGTTGCGGCGCATTTCGCGGTCGACCTCGACATCGACTCGCGCAAGCCTGCGGCTCACCCCCATCCCCCGAGATCGTCGTGACCTCTGATTTCGTGACGGGCGCACCGTTCTTCCCCGACTTCACGCTCGACACCGTCGACGTCCCGGGTGGGCACCTGCGGGTCCGCACCGGCGGCTCTGGGCCGCCGCTCCTTCTCCTGCACGGCAACCCGCAGACGCACGCGATGTGGCACCGCGTGGCGCCGACGCTTGCGGAACGCTTCCGCGTCGTCTGCCCGGACCTGCGCGGCTACGGCGGTTCGCACAAGCCGCCCGCGAGCGCGGACCACGCCGCCTATGCCAAGACCGCGATGGCGGCCGACATGGCGCACCTCATGAGCGCGCTCGGCCACGAGACGTTCCGCGTCGGCAGCCATGATCGCGGCGCGCGGGTCGCGCACCGCCTCGCGCTCGACTATCCGGACCGCGTCGAGCGGCTGGCGGTGCTCGACATCGTGCCGACGCTCGAGCATTTCGAGCGCACCGACATGGCCTTCGCGATGGGCTACTACCACTGGTTCTGGTTTGCGCAGCCGCACCCGTTCCCCGAGACCCTGATCGACGCCGCGCCCGAGACCTGGTGGCACGCCCACACCTCGCGCGAGCCGAAGCCGCCCGGCTTCTTCGCACCCGATGCGCTCGCGGATTATCTCGCGGCCGCCCGCGATCCCGCCGCCATCCGGGGCATGTGCGAGGATTACCGGGCCGCCGCGACGATCGACCTCGACCACGACCGGGCGAGCCGCGAGGCGGGCCGCAAGGTCGCGTGCCCGCTCCTCGTGCTGTGGGGCGAGGCGGGCAAGATCGGGACCTGGTACGACCCGCTCGCGATCTGGCGCGCCTACGCGGCGGCGGGCGTGGCGGGCGGTCCCGTGCCGTCCGGGCACTATCTCGCGGAGGAGGCGCCGGACGCGGTCCTCTCCGCTTTCGAGGCGTTCTTCTGACGTTTTCGCCCCTCGCACTCCCGCCTCGCGGCGGCTTTCGGCTTGTCCGCCCGGACCCGCGGGACTAGGGAGTTGCTGCCCGACACCCGAGTGGAGATCCGCGATGGCCTTCCTGGCCGATGCCCTGTCACGCGTGAAGCCGTCAGCCACGATCGTGATGACGCAGAAGGCGCGAGACCTGAAGGCGCAGGGGCGGGACGTGATCTCGCTCTCGGTCGGCGAGCCCGATTTCGACACGCCGGACAACATCAAGGAGGCCGCGATCGCGGCGATCCGGCGCGGCGAGACGAAATACACGCCGGTGCCCGGCATCACGCCGCTGCGCGAGGCGATCGCGAAGAAGTTCAAGCGCGAGAACGGGCTCGACTACAAGGCCTCGCAGACGATCGTCTGCACGGGCGGCAAGCAGGTCATCTACAACGCGCTCCTCGCGACCCTGAACCCGGGCGACGAGGTCATCGTGCCGACCCCCTACTGGGTCTCCTACCCGGAGATGGTGGGGCTCTGCGGCGGCACGCCGGTCTTCGTCGAGACCACGATGGAGCACGATTTCAAGCTCCAGGCGGAGCCGCTCGAGCGCGCCATCACGCCGAAGACCAAGTGGATCATCTTCAACTCGCCCTCGAATCCCTCGGGCGCCGCCTATACGCGCGCCGAGATGGCGACGATCACGGACGTGCTCGTGCGCCACCCCCACGTGTGGGTGCTGACGGACGACATGTACGAGCACCTCGTCTACGGGGATTTCGAGTTCGTCACCCCGGCCCAGGTCGAGCCCTCGCTCTACGAGCGTACGCTCACGATGAACGGGGTCTCGAAGGCCTACGCGATGACGGGCTGGCGGATCGGCTACGCGGCCGGGCCCGACGGGCTCATCAAGGCGATGGACTTCGTGCAGGGCCAGCAGACGAGCGGCGCGTGCTCGGTCTCGCAATGGGCCGCCGTCGAGGCGCTCGACGGTCCGCAGGATCACTTGCCGGTCTTCCGCAAGGCGTTCGAGGAGCGTCGCGACCTCGTGGTGTCGATGCTGAACCAGGCGAACGGGCTGAAATGCCCGAAGCCGGAGGGCGCGTTCTACGTGTATCCGTCCTGCGCGGCGCTGATCGGCAAGAGCGCGCCCTCGGGCAAGATCATCGCAACCGACGAGGATTTCGTCTCCGAGCTCCTGGAAAGCGAGGGCGTGGCGGCCGTACACGGATCGGCCTTCGGGCTCGGGCCGAACCTGCGCATCTCCTACGCGACCTCGAACGAGAACCTGGAAGAGGCCTGCCGCCGCGTCCAGCGCTTCTGCGGATCGCTGCGCTGACGACGTCGGACCGACTTCAACCGGAGGATACCATGACGATGCGCGCGATGACGGCGGGAGCCCTGATCATGGGCGCGATGCTGACGATGTCCGCAGCCGAAGCTCAGGTCGTCCAGGCCGGCACGTTGACCTGCGAGGTCGCGGCCGGCACCGGCCTCGTGATCGGTTCGCGCAAGGACATCGCCTGCACGTTCCTGAACGCGGCGCGCGAGATCGAGGTCTATGACGGCTCGATCGCGACGCTCGGCCTCGATATCGGGACGACCGACCGCACGCAGATCGTGTGGGGCGTCTTCGCTCCGTCCGGCAATCTCGTGCGCGGCGCGATCTCCGGCCACTACGTCGGTGCGACCGCCCAGGCGACGTTCGGGGCCGGGCTCGGGGCGAACGTGCTCGTCGGCGGCTCGCGCCGTTCCGTCACGCTCCAGCCGCTCTCGGTCTCCGAGCAGTCCGGATTCAACGTCGTAGCGGCCTCCGCCGAGCTCGACCTGCGTCTACGCCGGCCCGAGCGACCCAGGCGCGGGCGGGGCTGACCCGGTTCTCGCGACTGTCCTGAGCCGGTCTGTTGGCCGCGAACCCAGATCTCGTCGATCGCGCGATCGAGAGTCGGCGCAGCGTCCGCGGCTTCCTCGACCGCCCGGTCGCACAGGCCGAGATCGAGCGTCTGCTAGAACTCGCAGGGCGTGCGCCCAGCGGCAGCAACGTCCAACCCTGGAAAGCACATGTCGTCACCGGCGCGGCGCTGACGCGGCTGACGGACGATCTTCTGGCGGCTCACGTCGCGGGCACGCCGGAAGCACGGGACTACACCTATTATCCTCAAACTTGGCGCTCACCTTATCTGGAGCGGCGCCGGAGGGTTGGCTGGCAGTTGTATGAGCTGACCGGCGTCGCGCGAGGCGATCGCGAGGCCGCGTCGCGGCAGGTGGGCCGCAACTACGTGTTCTTCGGAGCGCCCGTCGGGCTGATCTTCTCGATCGACCGTGACCTCGAACAGGGCAGCTGGCTGGATTACGGCATGTTCCTCCAGACGCTGATGATCGCGGCACGCGCCCGGGGCCTCGACACCTGCGCGCAAGCCGCGATCGCGAACTACTCCGACATTGTCCGGCGCAATCTCGATATCCCGGATAGCGAGGCGATCGTGTGCGGCATGGCTCTCGGATGGGCCGATCCGGCGGAACGCGCCAACACCCTCGTGGCGGAGCGCGAGCCCGTCTTCGGGTTCACGCGCTTCCACGCCGAATAGGCTGGCTTCAGGGCGCTTCGGGCAGCGGATCGTCGCGGTTCTCGCGATCGACCGGACCGCGCTCGTACTCGACATTCGCGTGCTCGCCGAACGTCTCCGGCGTCACGGACGGACCTTCCTCGGCCGGGCTCTCGGGCACCGCCATCCCCATGGCGTCGTTGCGCGCGAGATCGGCGCGGGCCTTCTCCGCGACGGAGCGCGGATCGTGCGGATCACCGGACATGGCTCTATCTCCCTCGGGCAGCGCGCCACGTGCGAGCGTGACGCGGATGCGTGGCGACGGTCACCAAATGCCGGGAGCCGCGATCGTTCCGCAACTCTTCTGTTGCCCGAGGGCCACACTATATGAAGCGGGCTGGCGGCTCATGGGAGCGCCGGCCGGCGGCGTTCCACGCGACGCCGGTCATTGTCGTCGGCGATCGTGCCTTCGGGGCGCTCGGCCGCGCGAGGGGTGAGACATGAACCTGGAACAGTATACCGAGCGCGCCCGCGGCTTCATCCAATCGGCCCAGATGCTGGCGATGCGCGAGGGCAACCCGCAGCTCTCGCCGGGCCATCTTCTCAAGGTGCTGCTCGACGATCCCGAGGGCCTGTGCGCGGGACTGATCGACCGGGCGGGCGGGCGTTCGCGCGACGCGAAGCAGGCCGTGGAGGCGTGGCTCGCGAAACAGCCGAAGGTGTCCGGCGCGGCCTCGCAACCCTCCGCGACGCGCGACCTCGTGCGCCTGTTCGACACCGCCGAGAGCGCCGCCAAGAAGGCTGGCGACAGCTACGTCACGGTGGAGCGGCTGCTGCTCGCGCTCGCGATCGAGAAGGACAACGAGGCAGGACGCATGCTGGCGGCGGCCGGCGCGACGCCAAGCGGGCTGAACGGCGCGATCGACGCGCTACGCAAGGGCCGCACGGCGGATAACGCCTCGGCCGAGAACGCCTACGACGCGCTGAAGAAATACGCCCGCGACCTGACGGAGGCGGCGCGCGACGGCAAGCTCGACCCGGTGATCGGGCGCGACGAGGAGATCCGCCGCACGATCCAGGTCCTGTCCCGGCGCACCAAGAACAACCCCGTGCTGATCGGCGAGCCCGGCGTCGGCAAGACCGCGATCGTCGAGGGTCTGGCGTTGCGCATCGTCAACGGGGACGTGCCGGAGAGCCTCAAGGACAAGCAACTCTTGGCGTTGGATCTTGGCGCGCTCATCGCGGGCGCGAAATATCGCGGCGAGTTCGAGGAGCGGCTAAAGGCGGTCTTGTCCGAGGTCACGTCAGCGGCGGGCGGCATCGTACTCTTCATCGACGAGATGCACACGCTGGTCGGCGCCGGCAAGGCGGACGGCGCGATGGACGCGTCGAACCTCTTGAAGCCCGCCCTCGCGCGCGGCGAACTGCACTGCGTTGGCGCGACGACACTCGACGAGTACAGGAAGCACGTGGAGAAGGACGCCGCCCTGGCGCGGCGCTTCCAGCCCGTCTTCGTGTCCGAGCCGACAGTCGAGGACACGGTGTCGATCCTGCGCGGCATCAAGGAGAAGTACGAGCAGCACCACGGCGTGCGCATCCAGGATTCGGCGCTGGTCGCGGCCGCGACGCTCTCGAACCGCTACATCACCGACCGCTTCCTGCCCGACAAGGCGATCGACCTCGTGGACGAGGCGGCCTCGCGGCTGCGCATGCAGGTCGATTCGAAGCCCGAGGAGCTCGACAACATCGACCGCGAGATCGTGCGGCTGAAGATCGAGGGCGAGGCCCTGAAGAAGGAGGCGGATTCCGCATCCCGCGATCGGCTGGGACGGCTCGAGAAGGAGCTGGCCGACCTCGAGGAGCGCTCCGCCTCCATCACCGCCCGCTGGCGCGCCGAGAAGGACAAGCTCGGCGCCGCGGCCGACCTCAAGCGGCGCCTCGACGAGGCCCGGACCGAACTCGCGCAGGCGCAGCGCGCCGGCCAGTACCAGCGCGCGGGCGAACTCGCCTACGGGGCGATCCCCGGGTTGGAGAAGGAGCTCGCCGACATCGAGGCGCGGGCGGAGGACGGCACGCGGGGCAATGGGTCGTCGGGTATGATGGAGGAGGCGGTGACGCCCTCCCACGTGGCGGGCGTCGTGTCGCGCTGGACCGGCATCCCGGTCGACCGCATGCTGGAGGGCGAGCGCGAGAAGCTGCTCGCGATGGAGGACGCGATCGGCCGTCGTGTCGTTGGGCAGCGCGAAGCCGTCGAGGCGGTCTCGACCGCGGTCAGGCGTGCGCGCGCGGGGTTGCAGGACCCGAACCGGCCGATCGGCTCGTTCATGTTCCTGGGGCCGACCGGCGTCGGCAAGACGGAGCTGACGAAAGCGCTGGCGAGTTTCCTGTTCGACGACGAGACCGCGCTCGTGCGCATCGACATGTCGGAATACATGGAGAAACACTCGGTCGCGCGCCTCATCGGGGCGCCTCCGGGCTATGTCGGGTACGAGGAGGGCGGGGCGCTGACCGAGGCCGTGCGCCGCCGGCCCTATCAGGTCGTGCTCTTCGACGAGATCGAGAAGGCCCATCCTGACGTGTTCAACATCCTCTTGCAGGTGCTGGACGACGGACGGCTGACGGACGGGCAGGGCCGCACGGTCGATTTCCGCAACGTCCTCATCGTGATGACGTCGAATCTCGGCTCCGAGTACCTGGTCAACCAGCCGGAGGGGCAGGACACGGACGTCGTGCGCGACGAGGTGATGACGATCGTGCGCCACCACTTCCGGCCGGAGTTCCTGAACCGGGTCGACGAGATCATCCTGTTCCATCGCCTCCAGCGCTCGGAGATGGGCGCGATCGTGGACATCCAGATGCGCCGGCTCGCGAAGCTGCTGGACGAACGCAAGATCACGGTCACGCTCGACCCGACGGCGCGGGGCTGGCTCGCCGAGAAGGGCTACGACCCGGCCTACGGGGCGCGTCCTTTGAAGCGCGTCATCCAGAAGAACGTGCAGGACCCGCTGGCCGAGATGATCCTCGCGGGCGAGGTTCATGACGGCGACACGCTGCCCGTCCGGCTCGGGGCCGGCGGGCTGATGATCGGCGACACGACCGTCACGCGCGAGAAACGGCCGTCGGGCGCGACGCTGAACTGAGCGCGTAGGGAGGGACGTCGCCTTCATTGGGCGGCGTCCCGTTCAGAAGTCGATCATCGCGCCGTCGACGACCTCCTTCTTGACCAAGAAGGTGCGCGTCTGGCGTACGCCCGGGAGCGCGATGAGCTTCTCGCCGCGGGGGCGGTCGAAACCGCCATGTCCCGGACCCGGATCTCGTGTAAGTCGTCGAGGTCGCCTGCCAGGAGGTGGCAGTCGAGCACAAATTTATGTTTCACGATGGCGCTCTCGAACGCCGCGAAGCTCTCCGGCGTCGAGCGGTCGAGGACGACGCCGACCATGACCAGCGCGCCGCGATCGACCTTGTGCGG
>CAHJXE010000016.1 GCA_903644085.1 Hyphomicrobiales bacterium | reverse complement strand
AGATAGCTGAAGAGGCCGATCGCCTTGATGTCGATATCCGAGAAGGCGAGCCGCGCCGAGAAGGTGCCGAGCACCATGAGGAGCGGCAGCCCCGACGAGAAGCCGAGCGCCAGCATCACCACGACCCGGCGGTCGAGGTAGGTCGCGCGCCGTTTCGCCTGTGTCACGGCCATGTTGCGCTCCCATCTCCATCGGACGCGTCGACCCGATCCTCCGGACCTCATCCTGAGGTGCCGCTAAGCGGCCTCGAAGGAGGGGTCCAGTGGGCTCTGGAGGCCTCCTTCGAGGCTCGGCTTCCAGCCGAGCACCTCAGGATGAGGTCGAGGGAATCCGGACCGGATACCGGACCGGACCATAGTCTACGACACGTTAACGGGCTGCCCTCACCCGGGCGGTGCACCATCCTGAGGCGGTTTCAGAAGGCGGTTCCAGAACTGGCGCAGACGCGGATATCGGCGATGCTCCGCGTAGCCCCCGCCATCCTCCCGCACGAGGTGGATCTCCCGGTCGTGATACGCCTCCAGGCCCGGCCGGTGCCCGACGGAGAGGACGGTCGCGTCCGCAAGGTCGGTGCGCAGGAAGCCGAGCAGCCGGCCCTGGCTCAACTCGTCGAGCGCCGAGGTCGCCTCGTCCATGATGACGATGTCCGGCGGATGCACGAGGAGGCGCGCGAAGGCGAGCCGCTGGCGCTCGCCGCCGGACAGGACGCCGTCCCACGCATCCTCCTCGTCGAGCCGGGAGCCAAGATGCGACAGCCCGCAACGCGTGAGGGCCGTCCGGAGGACGTCATCGGAGACGCGATGGTCGTCGGCCGCCGGGTAGAGGAGCGCGCGCCGCAGCGAGCCCAGCGGGATGTAGGGCCGCTGCGGCATGAACGCGACCGTGGAGCGGCGCGGGCGCAGGATGCGCCCCGATCCCCAGGGCCAGAGCCCCGCCATCGCGCGGATCAGGGTCGACTTGCCGGTGCCGGATTCGCCGCGCACCAGCACCTTCTCGCCGCGCCGGATGGTGGTCGACGCGCCCTCGATCATGATCGCGCCGTTCTGCTGGGTCAGCGACAGGTTCTCGATATGGATCGCGTCGTCCGGGCTGAAGCCGAGCACGATCGTCTCGTTCGGGGCGGACGCACCGATCGAGGCATCGAGTTCGTCCAGCGCGTCCGTCAGCTCCACCACGCGCTGCGCGGAGGCCAGCGTCTCGGCCAGCCGGATCGCGTTGTCGATGAGCCAGTTCAGCGCGATCTGGACCTGGGTGAAGGCGGTCGCGACCTGCATGAGTTCGCCGAGCGAGAGGTCGCCCGCGAGGTATTTCGGGGCCCCGATGAGGAGCGGCACGACGGGCGCCAGGATCGAGTTGCCGTTCGAGATCCAGGTCATCCGGGCCTGCTGCGTGATGACCCGCATCCACCGGCCGGCGAGCTGCCCGAAGGTCTCGTCGAGGCGCGCGCGCTCGTCGTCGTCGCCGCCGATCAGCGCGATGTTCTCGGCGCTCTCGCGCACCCGCGTCAGCTCGTAGCGCAGCTGCGCCTCGCCGGCGTTCTTGCGCTCGACGCTGCGGATGAGCGGCCGGCCGATCCACACCATCGCGGCCGAGGTCAAGGCCGCGTAGCCCAGCGACACGAACACCATGTAGCCGGGGATCACCACGGGCCCCAGCCGGATCGAGCCCGCCACCACCCAGAGCACGCCGAAGAAGGCCGCGGCCGCGAGCACGGCGTTCGCGAGCCCGATCGCGAAATCGACCAGCGGCTCCGTCGCGAGGCGGACGTCGTCCGCGATGCGGAACTCGGGATGCGCGGTCTCGCCCGAGACGATCGTCAATTGATAGAAGCGCCGCTCGGAGAGCCAGCGCTCGATCAGGCTGCGCGTCAGCCATCTGCGCCAGGCGAGTTGGAGGCGCATGCGGGCGTGGACCTGGGACACCGCGACGCCCGCCGCCGCCACCGCCAGCCCCAGGATGACCGCGACGCCGAGCGCGACGGAGGACGTATCCTTCTGGTCGAGCGCGTCGAAGAAGAACTTGTTCCAGCGGTTGATGAGGAGCGCGACGCCGAGGTTGACGAGCACCAGCGCGACGACGGAGAACGTCAGGATCCAGGCCTGACGGGCCGTGCGCCCCTCCCAGAACCCGCGCGATACGCCGACGAACGCCCGCGCCACGTAGCCCGGTGCAGGGTCCGCCGTCGCGCTCTCCGCGTCCTCGGCGGGCCGGGACCTCACGCTCATGCCATCCCGCTCCGGCGTCGACACGCCGGCCTCTCGGCCGCCGCGCATCCCACGCCCCCCAGCAGTAACGTCACCCGTCGCGGAACTGTTTCGACAATCTCAGGTCCTGCCCCTGATAGTTCGACGTCCCGATCGCGCCGTAGAGCGCGTCCGGCGCCTCCGCCATGCGCTCGTAGGCGAGGCGGCACACCATCTGCCCGTCCTCGATGAGGAACGGTACCTCGTGGCTGCGCACTTCGAGCACGGCCCGGCTGCCGGCCTTTCCGCCTGCCGTGGAGCCGAAGCCCGGATCGAAGAAGCCCGCGTAATGCACCCGGAACTCGCCCATGAGCGGGTCGATCGGCACCATCTCGGCCGCGAGGTCCGACGGGATGCGGACCCGCTCCTTGGAGGCGAGGATGTAGAACTCGTTCGGGTCGAGGATCAGGCGCCGTGCCGCGCCCGCCCGGATCGCCTCCCAGTAATCCGCCACCGGGTAGGCGTCGCGCCGGTCGACGTCGATGACGTCGGCGTGGCGCTGGGCGCGGTAGCCGACGATCTGCTCGGGTCGCGCGCCCGCGAGCTCGATGCGCAGTACGAGCCCGTCGCGCACGATGGCGTCGTCGTCCACGAGGCCGCTCTCGTGGTGCAGATCGCGCAGGTCGCGGTCGGTCAGGCGGGTCGTGTCGGCCTCGCCCGCCCGGACGCGCCGGAAGCGGATCTGGTTCAGCCGCGTGCCCTGCCGCACCTTCACGCTGAAGGTGCGCGGCGAGACCTCGGCGTAGAGCGGCCCCGCGTAGCCGGCCGGCACCGTGTCGAACATCGTCGACCCGTCCGCGATGAGGCGAGTGAACACGTCGAGCCGCCCGGTCGAGCTCTTCGGGTTGGCCCCGGCCGCGAGGTCGTCCGGGAGCGCCAGACGCTCCAGCAACTCCACCACGTAGACGCAGCCGCGCTCCAGGATCGCGCCCTCGCGCAGGTCGAAGGGCTCGCTGTTCAGATCGGCGAGGACCGTCGCGACCGACCGCACGGCGCCCGGCAGGAAGCTCGTGCGGACCCGGTAGGCGCGCGCGCCGAGGCGCAGGTCGAGGCTGGCGGGCTGGAACTGCGTGTCGCGGAACGGGTCGCCGGCCGCGAGGCCGCCGTCGCGCACCAGGTCTCGGATGCGCTGACGGGGCAGCAGCCCCGCCGCGTGTCGGCCGCCAGAACTCAAACGCGCCTCCCGGGCACGGGACAAGGTCCCGGCCGGCTCGTTTAGACCAGATCCGGCGAAAGTGCCCGCTACTTCTCGCGGAACGAGCGCGTGATCTGCTCGTAGAGCGGCTTCGTCAGGTAGGAGATCACGGTGCGCGACGAGGTCTGGACGAAGGCTTCGGCCGGCATGCCGGGGATGAGCTTGACGGCCCCGAGCCGGTCGAGCTCGCTCGGCGGGACCTTGATGTAGATCGTGTAGAAGGATGCGCCGGTCTTCTGGTCCTGGCTGACGTCAGCCGCCACCATGCTGACGGTCGCCTCGACCTCCGGGGTGGTGCGCTGGTTGAAGGCCGAGAAGCGCACGGTCGCCTTCTGCCCGAGATGCATCTGATCGATGTCCTGCGGCTGGACCCGGGCCTCGACGCGCAACGCCTCGTCCTCCGGCACGATCAGCATGAGGGGCTCGCCCTGGCCCGTGATGACGCCGCCCACCGTATGGACGGCGAGCTGGTGCACGAAGCCGTCCTGCGGCGCCCGGATGTCGATGCGCTTCAGCTGGTCCTCGGCGGAGATGCGGCGCTCGGTGTACTCGGACTGTTTCGCCCGGATCTCGGCCAGCTCCTTGCCGACCTCGCTGCGCATCTCCTGGTCGACCTGCAGGATCTGGAGCTCGGTCTCGGCGATCTTGCCCTTCGCCTCCGCGGTCGCGGCGATGAGCTGGCCGCGCTCGCCCTCGAGCCGCGCCGCGTCGCGCTGGAGCGCCGTCATGCGGCTGATCTGGACGAGGTTCTTGCGCCACAGCTCCCGCACGCCCTCCAGCTCCTGCCGGATCAGCTCGATCTCGCTCTGCTTCGCGCCGGTCTGCTGGGTCAATCCCTCGATCTGTTGGCGCAGCTGGGCGACCCGCTCGCGCAATTGCGCGCGCTGCCCGTCGCGCGCCATGCGCCGCGTCTCGAAAAGCCGCGTCTCGCCCGCGATGAGGCGCGCGACCTCCGGGTCGGAGCCGGCGCGCGCCCCGAGCTCGGCCGGGAACACGAGGGCGGTCGTGCCGTCCCGCTCGGCCTCGTTGCGCGTCTGGCGGGCCGCGAGCTCGTCGAGGTTCTTCGTGACGATCGCGAGGTTCGCGCGGGTCACCGTCTCGTCGAGACGGATCAGGATATCGCCCGACTTGACCCGGTCGCCGTCCTTGACCCGGAGCTCGCCCACGATGCCGCCGGTCGGGTGCTGGACCTTCTTGACGCTCGAATCGACGACCAGCGTGCCCTGCGCGATGACGGCGCCCGAGACCTCCGTGGTGCCGGCCCAACCGCCGACGCCGACGACCAGGAATGCGACGAGCGCGACCCCGCCGACGAGGTGGCGCGTGATCGCGCGGCGGGAGCGTGCGACCCGGTCGGGACCCGTCATGATGCTTGCCTCATGATGCTTGCTCCTGGACCTCTCTGACGACCCGCAAGGGCGCTGCGCCGCCCGGCGTCGTCGTGGCCGTTCGGGTGATCTTGCTCAGGATCTCGTCCTTGGGGCCGAACGCCTGGGCGCGCCCCTCGCTCATCACCAGCATGAGGTCGACGCCCGCGAGCGCACTCGGGCGATGGGCCACCACGACCACGATGCCGCCGCGTCCGCGGATGCCGAGGATCGCCCCGGTCAAGGCCTGCTCGCCCTCGCCGTCGAGGTTCGAGTTCGGCTCGTCCAGCACCACGAGGAACGGGTCGAGATAGAGCGCGCGCGCGAGCGCGATGCGCTGGCGCTGTCCGGCCGAGAGCTGCGATCCGCCCTCCCCGATCTGCGTCTCGTATCCCTCGGGCAGGCGCAGGATCAGCTCGTGGACGCCGGCCGCCCGGCCGGCCGCGATGATCGCCTCGGGCCGGGGATCGGGATCGAAGCGCGCGATGTTCTCGGCGACCGAGCCCGCGAAGAGCTCGACGTCCTGGGGCAGGTAGCCGACGTGACGCCCGAGCGCGTCCGGGTCCCACTGGTCGAGCGCCGCGCCGTCGAGCCGGATCTTGCCACGCAGCGGCGCCCAGACGCCGACGAGCACGCGCGCGAGGGAGGACTTGCCGGACGCGCTCGGGCCCACGATGCCGAGACCGTGGCCGGCCTTCAGCTCCAGGCTCACGTCCGAGACGACGAAGCGCTGCACCCCGGGCGGCGTCGCGGAGATGCCCTCGACGGAAAGCTGCGCGGCCGGCGCGGGGAGCGCCATCGGCTCGCGGCCCCGTGGGAGCGCGGCCAGCAGGTCCGAGAGCCGCCGCCAGCTCTGGCGGGTGCCGACGAACCCCTTCCAGTTCGCGATCGCCATCTCGACGGGCGCCAGCGCCCGCGAGGTCAGGATGGAGCTCGCGATGATGATGCCGGCCGTCGCCTGCTGCTGGATCACCAGGTAGGCGCCGATGCCGAGCACGCCCGATTGGAGCGCCATGCGCATCACCTTGGAGATCGCACCGAGCCCGCCCGCGACGTCGGCCGTGCGCTGCTGGCTGTCCATGTAGCTGGCGTTCGCCGCCCCCCATAGCGCGCCGAACCGACCCGCCATGCCCATCGATTGCAGGACCTCCGTGTTGCGCCGGCTCGCATCCGCAAGGCCGTTGCGCCGCTGCGCGTGACCGACCGTGATCCGGGCGGGCTCGCGGGTCTTCACCTCGGTCACGAAGGTCATCGCCACGAGAAGAAGCGCGCCCACCAGCGCCGCGATCCCGATCCAAGGGTGGAACAGGAAGCAGATCCCGACATAGAGCGGGATCCACGGCAGGTCGAAGAATGCCGTCGGGCCGGGGCTCGAGAGAAAGCTGCGCACCTGGTCGAGGTCACGCAGCGGCTGCAGGCCGTCGCCCGCCGGCCGCGCGCGCAACGGCATCCTGACGATCGTCTGATATACGCGGTCGGAGAGCGTCGCGTCGAGCGAGGCGCCGATGCGGACCAGAACCCGGTTACGCAGCAGGTCGAGCAGGCCCTGGAAGAGGTACATGCCGAACGCGAGCGCGGTCAGCGAGATCAGCGTCGGTACGCTGCGGCTCGGGATGACGCGATCGTACACCTCGAGCATGTAGAACGAGCCCGTCAGGTAGAGCACGTTAATCATCGCAGTCATCAGGCCGAGCCCGACGAACGCCGTCCGGAACGTGCCGAGCGCGGCAGAGAGTTCGGATGGCTCCCGCCCGCCGGTCAGCCTGTGCGCAGTGCCGGACATCGGCCCCTCCTCCTACGTCGCCGATCACCGTGACGTGAACCACGTCGGCACCGCGGCGCATGGCCCCGCTGCCGACAGATTATGGAGCGGGCCCGGTTACTGCTTGATGTACCGGTCGATCGAGCGACGCAACTATCCCTTTGAGACCGCGGGATGAGCGGAATCCTATCCGATGGCCCGATGACCGGTCGCGGGGTTCACGGCTCCCGGACGTCCGCCTCGGACGTCGATCGTCAGATCAGCGAGGCGCCAGGATCATGATCATCTGCCGACCTTCGAGCTGCGGCTCGCTCTCGACCTTCGCGATCTCGGAGGTCTCGGTCTTCACCCGTTCGAGCAGCTTGAGGCCGAGATCCTGGTGCGCCATCTCGCGGCCGCGGAACCTGAGCGTCACCTTGACCTTGTCGCCCTCCTCGAAGAAGCGCTGCACGGCCTTCATCTTCACGTCGTAATCGTGCTTGTCGATGCCGGGCCGGAGCTTGATCTCCTTGACCTCCACGGTCTTCTGTTTCTTGCGCGCCTCGGCCTGCTTCTTCTGTTCGAGGAAGCGGAAACGACCGTAGTCGAGAAGCTTGCAGACGGGCGGGGTCGAGTTCGGCGAGATCTCCACGAGATCGAGCCCGGCGTCTTCAGCGGTCTTCAGCGCATCGAAGAACGACACGACCCCCTGGTTCGCACCTTCCTGATCGATCAACTGAACGTCGCGGACGCCGCGAATGTCCCGATTGGCGCGAGGCCCATCCTTCTGCGGGACCGGCATGGCCCTCATTGGTCTGCGAATGGCTGAAAACTCCCCTGTCGTGGCGATGCGGGCGGCCGAACATCTCCCCCGATGAGGAGAACGCCCGCGTTACATGTGGCACGTCGTCCGGGCGAGTCAACGTGTTCGCACGGAAATCCGGCTTCGCTTTCGTCGAATGCGCGAGGGCGCGGCGATCAGGGCTGGATATGGGCCGGATCGACGCCCACCAGCTTCGCGGCCTCCACGAGCGACGACCAGATGTCCGCGCTGAGCGGGATTCCGTCCCTCTCGCGCTCGGCGCGGATCGTCCGCTCGGGATCACCGGGAAGCAGCACCTGACCACCTTCTACCGCGGGGCGGGTCGCGCGCATCCAATCGACGAAGTCGCGTGTGTCGCGCGCCAGCGAGGCCTGCGACCCGAACATCTCGGGCGACATGTAGATCGACACCATGCCGTTGGCGAAGCGCTGCGGCGCGGGGCCCGAGCAGCCCGATCCCGTGAGCGCGCCCGCCAGGAGCTCGCACATCAGCGCCAGGCCGGAGCCCTTGTGGTCGCCCATCGCGCGGATCGCGCCGCCGCGCCCGTACAGCGTGTCCGGATCGGCGCTGAGCTCGCCGTCCGCCTCAATGAGGGTCGCCGGCGGAAGCGGCTTGCCGCCGTTCGCCGCGACCAACACCTTGCCCTCCGCGACCGCGGAGGTCGCGAAATCGAGGACGATCGGCGGAGCGTCCGGGACGGGAAAGCCGAACGCGATCGGGGCCGTCGAGAACCGCCGCTCGACGCCGCCGAACGGCGCGACCAGCGTGCTGCCCGCCACGTTGACGATGTGGAGAGAGACGAGGCCCGAGGAGAGCGCCATCTCGGCCCACTGGCCGATCCGCCCGAGATGGCCCGCGTGCCGCAGCGCCACGATCGCGACCCCGAGGTCGCGCGCCTTCTCGATCCCGAATGCCACGGCCTCGCGTCCGACCGTCGCCCCGAAGCCGTAATTGCCGTCCACGACGGCGAGCGAGCCATGGTCGCTCACGACGTCGATCGTTCGGCCCGCCTCGACCTCGCCGGATTGCAGCCAGCCGATATAGCGCGGCACGCGGGCGACCCCGTGGCTGTCGTGGCCGGTGAGGTTCGCGTCGACGAGGCCGGCCGCGACCGCGCGGCTCTCCTCGCCGCCGCATCCGGCGGCCTCGAACGTCGCCTCGACCAATGCGCCGAGGCGCGATACGGATATCTTCACTGAGCCCTCCCTATCGAGGCTGCCTCATTTCTTCTTGTCGAGAAGCAGCTGGCCTTCACGCTCGATATAGGTCTTCGCCTTCTCGGCGATCATGGCGAGCATCCAGGGCAGTTCCACCTCCACCCTGACGTGATCCTCCAGCACGTCGAGCTGGGCGGAGACGCTCTGACCGAGCGCCCGGATCGCGAGGTCGAGGTGGTCGCCCGTCCAGCGCTCGTCGATGGCGCTGACCTTGTCGGCGAAGCGCGACTTCAGGCCCTCGATCCCGTTCGCGAGCCGGCGCTGCGCGGTCACGCGGCCGAGCTGGTGGGGGATGGTGACGACCAGCGGCTTCGACATCGGGTGCTCTGTTGCGGCGGCGGACGGCTTTGGCGCCACCGCGCGACCTGCTACCGACGCCCGCCTTATACGGCACCACGCCCGAAAGTCAGCCCAGCATGGATATCCGACCCGACGTACTCGCGGCGATCGGCAACACGCCGCTGATCCACCTGCGGCGTGCCTCCGAACTCTCGGGCGCCACGATCCTCGGCAAAGCCGAGTTCATGAACCCCGGCGGTTCGGTGAAGGACCGGGCCGCCCTCTTCATCGTGCGGGACGCGCTCGACCGCGGGCTGATCCGGCCCGGCGGCACGATCGTCGAGGGTACGGCCGGCAACACCGGTATCGGGCTCGCACTCGTCGGTGCGGCGCTCGGGTTGCGCACGATGATCGTCATGCCCGAGACGCAGAGCCGCGAGAAGAAGGTCGCGATCCGCCTCGCGGGGGCGCAGCTCATCGAGGTGCCGGCCGTGCCCTACGCGGATCCCGAGAACTACGTGAAGCGCTCGGGACGGCTCGCGGAGGATATGGCTCAAGGCGATCCGAACGGCGCCCTGTGGGCGAACCAGTTCGACAACCTTGCCAATCGCGAGGCTCACCGGGCGACGACCGCCGCTGAGATCTGGGAGCAGACCGGTGGGCGCGTCGACGGGTTCGTGGCGGCGGTCGGAACGGGCGGGACGCTCGCCGGCGTCGCGGCGGGCCTGCGCGAGCGACGATCCGACGTCACGGTGGCGATCGCCGACCCGATGGGGTCGGGGCTCTACGCGCATTACACGACGGGCCGTCTCGCCTCGTCGGGCTCCTCGGTCACCGAGGGTATCGGGCAGGGCCGCATCACGGGCAACCTCGAGGGTCTCGCGGTCGATCGCGCCTACCAGGTCACGGACGAGGAAGCGCTTCCGCTGATGTTCGAGATGGCGCGCCATGAAGGCTTGGCACTTGGAGGATCGGCCGCGATCAACGTCGCGGCGGCGATCCGTCTCGGGCGCGATCTCGGTCCTGGCACCACGGTCGTGACCATCCTGTGCGATGCCGGCCAGCGCTACGCGTCCAAGCTCTACAACCCCGATTTCCTGCACGCCCGGAACCTGCCCGTCCCCGATTGGCTGGAGGGCTAGGATCAACTCGGGCAGGTGGCGTTCAGACGCCATGTTCAGGCATCGGAACCGCCTTCCCCAAGCCGGAGTTCTCCAACCTCTTCACGAAGACGTTCAACGGCCGGACCGCCATCGGCCCGCTCACTTGCGAGGAACGATATGGACCGCCCGTATCAGGATACGACATCGAGCCCGCGACCGGCTCGGGGCGGTCCAGGGTCTTCGCGACTGCGACGCCTGTGACGGTCTGGAACCTGTGAGCAGCGTGACGGGGCGCCGACCGGGCCAAGGAGATACGGCGGCATTGCTGGCGCGCGCTCGAGGCAGTCAGCGGCCGGCCATCATCGCGGCCGCTTTTCTGGCGTTCCTACCGCTCATCGTGTGTGCGGCGTTGTGGGTGCAGTCGGAGCTCGGCAAGGCCCAGCGCGAGATCGAGGCCTATCTCGGCAACCAGGCATCGACCCTCTCCGAGCATATCGATGCCGAAGTCGAGCATCAGCTTGTCGCTCTGAAGACGCTGACCGCGTTCCCTTTCTCGCAGACCGGTGACGAGTTCGGGGCGGCCGCCGAGCGGCTGACGGGGGTGATGCGCGACTGGCTCTCGCTCGGATTGCTCGACGCGCGGTCGGGCCACGTGATCTCGGCCACCGGATCCTACCTTGCAGAGGGTCTGGATGCCGGAACGCTCGCCGCGATCCGCGAGACACGCCGCCCCCAGATCAGGCCCATGCAGTCCAACGCGTCCGGGCAGACCGACAGCGTCAACCTCTTCGTTCCCGTCATTCGCGACAACATGGTCAGCGCGATCCTCGCGACCTCGCTGAACGCCAAGACCCTGGAAGCCGCCGCGTCGCAGCAGAGCGACCGCACGAACCTCCTCGCCGCAGTGCTCGACCAGCAGGGTCGACCGATCGCGCAATCCGCCGCCGCGCGGGAACGGCTGGGCGAGAGCTTCGACCGGGAGGTCGGCCAGATCAGCTCAGGGCGTGAGAGCGGAATCTTCAACTGGTCCGGGCCGCGCAGCGAGCCGATGTTCAGTTCGTTCGTCCGATCGCCCCTGACGGGCTGGATCTCCGTCGTCGGCATGCCGCAGCGGCAGATCGACAAGCTGTCGACGCGATCCGTCTGGACGACCATCGCGGCCGGCCTCCTGAGCCTGATCCTCGCGGGCGTCCTCGTCGTGTTCATCGTGCACACGATGATGCAGCGTCGCGTGGCGGCCGAGCGGCTCACCGCCTCGCGCGCGCTCGGCGAGCTCGACGCGCGTCTCCTCGCCACGACCCAGGAGGCGCTGGGCGAGCAGCGCAAGGCGTCCTCCGAGCGCGAGGTGCTGCTGCGCGAGATCTATCATCGCGTGAAGAACAACTTGCAGATCGTGCAGAGCCTGCTGCGCCTCGGCTCCCGCGACCTGAAGCCCGAGCAGCGCGAGCCGTTCGAGAGCGCAGTCCGGCGCATCGGCGCGATGGCGCGGGTTCATACCCTGCTCTACGAATCGCCCGATCTCGCGTCGATCGATTTCAAGGACTACCTCGAAGAGTTGTTGCGGGAACTGTCGGAAGGATTCGCCGCAGAGGAGCGGCAGATCGCCTCCATCCTCGACGCCGTCTCCATGCGCGTTCCGCTCGACACGGCCGTGCCCCTCGCGTTCATCGCGGTCGAGATCCTGACGAACTCGTTCCGGCACGCCTTTCCGGGTGGGCGGACGGGCCGCATCTCGGTCGAGATCCGCCATGACGAGCCGTTCGGCACGCTGAAGATCACGGATGACGGCGTCGGCCTCTCCGACGAGACCGGATCGCGTCGTCGTCTCGGGCTCACGATCGTGCGCAAGCTCGTGCAGCAGATCGGCGGGCATATCGAGGAGCCGGAGCCGGGCTCGTCGACGTACCTGATCCGGTTTCCGCTCCAGATCGGAGCGTCTCCGGGCATGCCGCCGCTCGCGAAGCCCGCCCTGGCCAGGGCTTGATGACGCCGGACGGCATCGCCACATCCAGATCAAGCCGAACGGAACGCCGTCAGGGTTCCGGATCGGCCGAAGTGCCACGATGGGCTTCTCAACGATGTCGCGTCCGTCCCTGTTCGGGCATCCGTTTCTGCTGGGATTCGACGAGATCGAGCAGGCGCTCGACCGCGTCGCCAAGACCTCCGCAGACGGATATCCACCCTACAACATCGAGCGTGTCGCGAAAGCGTCCGGCCAGCCGGAGCGTCTGCGCATCATGCTCGCGGTCGCGGGTTTCACACCCGAGCAGCTCGACGTAACGGTCGAGGAGAACCAGCTTATCGTGCGCGGTCGTCAGGGCGACGAGCGCGAGAGGCTGTTCCTGCATCGCGGCATCGCGGCGCGCCAGTTCCAGAGGACGTTCCTCCTCGCGGAAGGCATGCACGTGCTCGGGGCCGATCTGGCGAACGGGCTGCTCTCGATCGATCTCGCGCGCCCGGACGCGGCCCGCACCATTCGACGGATCGAGATCGCGTCGCGCGATTGAGATCCGATATCCGTTGCTCGCAAGGAGGACGACCATGACCGAACACCAGACCGCGACTCCGGCCCTCGACGAACGCGAGTTCGCGTCGATCGGGGAGGGCCAGATCGCCTACGTCAAGCCGATGAGTTCCGACGAGATCCGTCGCGTCTTCCCGCAGGCGCCCGAACTCGCGCCCGGCCTCGAGCTCTTCGCGCTCCTCTCCGCCAGCGGCACGCCCATCCTGCTGACCGATTCGCGTGACGCCGCGATCGCGAATGCCTGGGCGCACGACCTCAGGACCGTCAGTCTCAACTGACATCCACGCTCAGCCGATGTTCTCGACCGCCCTGACCAAGCGGTCGAGATCCTCCGCCCGTGACAGGCGGTGATCGCCGTCCTTGACGAGCGTGATCTGGACGCTGTCGCCCGGCAGGCGCTCGACGAGGCGCATCGCGTGCTCCCACGGGACGTCGGGATCGCGCATGCCCTGGAGAACATGGATCGGGCACCCGACCACGATCGGGCCGTCGAGGAGAAGATGGCGCCGGCCGTCCTCGATCAGAGCACGGGTGATCGGGTAGGGCTCCTCCGAGTACAGCGAGGGGTACTGGTAGGTACCGGTCGACATGAGGCTCTGGCGGGCCTCTGCCGGAAAGGCGTCCCACATCAGGCGTTCGGTGAAGTCGGTCGCGGGCGCGACCAGGACCATGCCGGCAGGACGATGGGACGAGTCCTGAAGCCGCAAGGCCGCGAGCAGCGCGATCCAGGCACCCATCGAGGAGCCGACGAAGATCGCGCGGCCTTCGACATGCGCGTCGATCACCGCCAGCCCCTCGTCGAGCCAGCGCGAGATCGTCCCGTGCTCGAAGCTGCCGCCGGATTGGCCGTGCCCCGAATAGTCGAAGCGCACGAGCGCGCGCCCCGTCTCGCGGGCCCACGCGTCCAGCGCCTCCGCTTTGGTGGCGCGCATGTCGGACCGGAACCCGCCGAACCACACGATGGCGGGATCTCGACCGTCCCGCGTGATCACCGAGATGCGACGCGCTCCGTCTCCCGCCCCGACATGCAGTTCGCCTCGCATGGTTAACCCAACCTCAATCTGCGGCCGCGACAGTGGCCGCATGCCATCGCCCGACCTCCTCCTACACCCGTGAGCCGCGCGTCGCGATCCAAGCCCGTCTTCCCGCGCGGCGAGGCCCACCCCCTCGCGGGCGTGACCGTGCTCCAAGTCATACCGGACCTCGATGCCGGGGGGGCGGAGCGCACGACGATCGACATCGCGGCCGGACTGACGCAGGTCGGCGCGCGCGCGGTCGTGGCGAGCGAGGGCGGCCGGCTCGTCGGCGAGTTGCAGGCGCATGGCGGCATCTGGACTCCGTTCCCGGCCCGAACCAAGAACCCGCTCGCCATGCTGGTGAACGTGCGCCGCCTCGCACGGCTGGCGCATGACGAGGGCGCGAGCCTCATCCACGCCCGTTCCCGCGCGCCCGCCTGGGTGGCGCTTGGGGCGGCGCGCGTGCTCGGCTTGTCGTTCGTCACGACCTATCACGGCAGCTACGCCGGGCGATCGGCCGCGAAGCGGCTCTACAACTCCGTCATGGCGCGCGGCGACGCCGTCATCGCGAACTCCGCCTTCACGGGCGACCTGATCCGGCAGACGGTCCCGTCCGCCGAGGGGCGGGTACGGGTCGTGCATCGCGGGACCGATCTCCAGGCCTACGCGCCGGGCGCGGTCGCGCCGCATCGCGTGGACGGCCTCAGGCGGAACTGGGGCGTGGCGCCCCACGAGCGGATCGTGCTCCTCGCGGCCCGGCTGACCGGCTGGAAGGGCCAGAAGGTGCTGATCGAGGCAGCCGCGAAGCTCCGCGACCGGGGCCTGCCCGACATCGCCTACGTGCTGGCCGGCGACCCCCAGGGGCGCGAATCCTACACGCGCGAGCTCGATCGTCTCATCGCCGAACGCGGGCTCGTGGGCATCGTGCGCCGGGTCGGCCATTGCGACGACATGCCGGCCGCTTTCCTGTCCGCCTCCGTGGTGACGGTCCCGTCGACCGAGCCCGAGGCGTTCGGGCGCTCCGCCGTCGAGGCGCAGGCGATGGGCACGCCGGTCGTCGTCTCGGATCTCGGCGCCGTGCCGGAGACCGTCCTCGCGCCGCCCGACCAAGCCGCCTCGGCCCGCACGGGCTGGCGCGTGAAAGCCGGGGACGCGGACGCCCTCGCGGACGCGATCGAGGCGGCCCTGTCGCTCGGCGCCAGCGCCCGGGAGGCGCTCGCCACACGAGCGCGCGCCCACGTCGAGGCGCATTTCTCGCTGGAGAAGATGGTGGCCGACACGCTCGACACCTATATCGCGCTCCTGTCGGACCGCCCCTCGTGACGCGGTGGAGACCACCATGAGTCAGCGCATCGAACGGATCCTCGGCGGTCCGCCATTGGCGACGCTCGCCAAGCTCGCCTTCCTGTCGCTGGTCGTGGGGGCGATCATGGCGGGGTTCGGCCTGACGCCGCGCGGCATCGTCGACTCGCTGGTGGACGCGACGCGGGTCGTGTTCGGCATGGGTTTCGAGCGCGTCCGCGACTTCGGCGGCTACGCGCTCACCGGCGCGCTCATCGTGGTGCCGCTCTGGATCGCGGCGCGCCTTCTCGGCAGCCGGCGCTAAGCGTCGAGGCGTCGAGAGCTCGAGATCCTAAGCTTTGGGGCGGGCCGTCCCGTCCAGCTTCCAGATGCCGTTCGCGGTCGCCACCACGGTCTTGCCGACGCTCAGCGTCCCGGTCATGAACATGACCGAGCGTGTCCGCCGCACGACCCGGGATCGCGCCACCACGAAATCGCCCTCGCGGACAGCCGCGACGAAATGCGTGTCGAGCTGGATCGTGGCGCGACGGCCTTCGGGGGCGGCCTCCATGCTCGCGAAGCCGATCGCCTGGTCCGCGAAAGTCATCAGCATGCCGCCATGCACGATGCCGCCCCGGTTGAGGTGTCGCGCTTCGGCCAGGAACCCGTAAGCAGAACCCTCCGGTTCGCGTTTCACCCAGAGCGGACCGACGAGGTCGATGAAGCCGCGATCGGGCATCGTGGTCCAGCCCTCCTCGGCCGGATCGAACGCCGCCGTGGCGGGCGTGAGGTCGGGGAAGGCGTGACGGCCGTCCGCCCCGAGCGGCAGCGGCGCGACCCCTGTCACGGCCGAGACGGGTAGGTGACCGTAAAGGTGGGGGAACAGGTCGCCGCCGCGCGACGGCTCGAACCGGAGAAGGGCCGGCGAGAGCGCGCCGACGTCGACGCTGACGAGCACGAGATCGGACTGCGCGCCGAAGTGCCGGGCCGCCGTCTCGGCCACCTGCGCGGCCGTCGAGAAATGGATGAACCCGTCCGCGAGATCGACCGGAGCACCCTCGAAGTGACCCGCGCGCTCGGCCTCGCGCCAGAGCGAGGCCGGACAGATCTTGTAGATGAGGCTCAAGGTCGTTCCACCATTGCGGCGATTCGCAAAACGTATTATTTCCTAGACTAGGCCGATCTTCTCAGGCCCATCTTGGTGAACTCATGCTGTCGCATGCACGCATCTGGGCCGCGATCGACCGTCTCGCGGAGCGTTACGGGCTATCGGCTTCGGGACTCGCCCGCAAGTCCGGCCTCGACGCGACGAGTTTCAACCGCTCGAAGCGCCAGGGACCGGACGGGCGCGATCGCTGGCCCTCGACCGAGTCGATCTCGAAGATCCTGGTGGCGACCGGGGCTGGGCTCGACGAGTTCATGCGCCTCGTCGACCCGGCGGAAACTCCGGACCGCACGACTGTCCCGCTCATCGGGATGGCGCAGGCGGGCGCGGGCCGGCTGTTCAACGACGACGGCATGCCGACCGGCGGCCCCGGCTGGGAGGAGGTCGAATTCCCGGATTTCAGCCGGGAGCGGGTTTTCGCACTGGAGGTCCAGGGGGACTCGATGCGGCCCCTCTACCGCGACGGCGATGTCGTCATCGTGTCGCGCCAGGCCTCGATCCGGCGCGGCGACCGCGTCGTGGTGCGCACGCTCGCCGGCGAGGTGATGGCGAAGGAGCTGAAGCGACGCAACGCGAAGATCGTTGAGCTGGTCTCGCTGAACCCGGACCACCCGGACCGAATTCTGCCCGTGGCCGAGATCGACTGGATCGCTCGCATCATGTGGGCCCGCCAGTAGCTCAAGCCGAGAGCGCGGCCCCGACCTCGTCCTGCGCCAGCATGATCTCGACACGCTCGCAGGCGAGTTCGGCGGGGCGGCTCGCGCGATAGACGTCGTGGCTCGCGGCCACGAACCGGGCGAGCCCGAGCGTCGCGGGCGGGGTCCGTCGGGTCGCGGGCGCCAGGAACGCGTAGGAGCCGGGCAGGCCCAGGCGCTCGGCGACCGGCGGGTAGACCGGCCAGGAGCCGAGCCGCGCGATCTCGTCGGCCGCGTAGGTGTCGAGGTCGCAATCCGCGAAGGCGAGGCCCGCCTTGCGCAGGAGCCCGCGCGCGAGATCGTTCGCCACGAACATGCGCGGGTGATTGACGAGGTGCATGAACGGACCGCGCCGCATCCAGCGCCCGAGATCGGGCGTGAGGTCGTAGTCCGCATCCTGCCCGAGTTGGAGCAGCGTCGCGGCCGAGGCGTCCCACAGGTCGTAATAGCCGAGAAACCCGTAGATGTCGGGCCGGAACAGCGCGAGCGTGCGCTCGACGTCGAGGCCCCGGCGGAACGCGTAGAGCGCGAGCGCGGAATGGTAGTTGCCGACAGGGCCGCGCAGAAAACCGCTCCCGACCGCGTCGGCCTGCCCCACATAGACGATGTCGGGCTGGAAGGCCGAGAACACGATCGTGGGGATCTGGATGAGCGGCACGGCGGCCCGCAGGGCCTCGAAATCGCCGTCATCCCGGAACGGAGCGGTGAAGCCGCCCGCGAAGACGTGGTCGTGCCGGGCGAGATCGCGCACGAGGTCCGCCATCCGCGGGTAGCGCCGGGCGATCCGGTAGACCGGCACGTAGGTGACCTCGGCCTCGGGCAGGAGGAGACGCATGGCGGCCGAGATGGCGGAGCCCTGGCAGTTTCCTATGACGGCGATCCGGGGCGACCCGGCGCGCAGCGGCTCCCTGAGCCGGCGCAGGCGGTCCGCGAGCGCCGTGACCGCGGGCCTCATGCGGACGATCTCATCGGCCGGCCAGCGCCCGCAGGTCCGACCGGATCGCGTCGGATTCGCGCCAAGTCTCGGTCCGGGGCGAGACCAGCCGCGCACGCGGCCGGCGGGCATAGGAGGCGAAGCTCGCCTTCAGGAAGGCTCGCAGCGTCATGGTGCGGGTCGGCCCCGTCCTGCGCGAGGGGGCCTTGAGGAAGAGCGAGCTCCCGGCGACGCCGTAATAGGCCGCGATGTCGGGGTAGATCGGCCAGGTGCCGGCCGCGATGAAGGGATCCGCCACGTAGCTGTCGAGGTCGCACTCGCCGTGCGCGATGCCGGCCTTGGCCAGCAGCCCGCGCGCGAGATCGTTCGCCACGAACATCTTGGGGTGGTTGATCCCGTGCATGAAGGAGCCGCGCCGCGCCCAGCGCACGATCTCGTCGTCGAGCGGGTAGCCGGCATCGCGCCCGAGCTTGAGCAAGGCCGCTTCGGCGTCGGGCCACACGTCGAGATAACCGAGCCGTGAGAAGGTCTCGCGGCCGAAGAGCCGCTCCGTCTTTTCCAGCGTGAAGCCCTCAAGGTAGCCGTGGAGTGCCAGCGCCGAGTGATAGCCCCCCATCGGCCCGTACACGATGTCCCGGCCGTCGCCGCCGCCGATCCGGTCGCCCACGTAGATCGCGTCGGGGTGGAAGGCCGAGAACACGACCGTCGGGATGGGCACGAGGTTCACGCCCGCGCGCAACGTCTCGAAGGTGCCCCCGTCCCGGAACGGCGCCGCGAAGGCGTTCGCGAAGACGAAATCGAACGCTGCGCCCGCGCGCACCAGGTCCTCCATCCGCGGGTACGTGCGATCGATGCCGAATGCCGAGGTAAACACGACGTCCGCGTCCGGCCGCAGAAGGCGCATCGCGGTGGAGATCGCGGACGCCTGGCAGTTCCCGATGAGGAGAAGCCGGGGGCCGCCGACCCGGCTCGGGCGCGCACTCCAGCGTTGCCAGCGCGACCGAACGATCGATGGCCCGGCGAAGAGCCGGTCTGTGAACCTCATACGCGATCCCGACACACGGCGCGGCGTGTACGGCAAGCGCTGCCCATCGTCGAGATGCCGGCTTCGGACGCCGCCGGTCGGCTTGGCCGCTTCCCGACCAAAGTCGAGGGTGGCATCGGGTCCGAGATCGTAGACACCCGCACCGTCACGGCATGCGGAGGGGACGATGAGGGATCACGTGCAGGCCTCGGCCGAGTTCGACGCAGGCGTCGCCTGGGCGGTGCTGTCGGGCACGCCGGACGCGCTCAACGCCTGCGTCGAGTGCTGCGACCGCCACGCCGGGGGCGGGGCCGTCGCGCTGCGGTGGGAGAGCCGGGACGGATCGGGATGCACGATGACCTTCGCCGAGCTGCGGGACGGGGCGGCGCGCTTCGCCGGCCTCCTCACGGGGGCGGGGATCGGGCCGGGGGACCGGGTCGCGGGGCTCCTGCCGCGCATCCCCGAGCTCCTCGTGACGATCCTCGGCACGTGGCGGGCGGGGGCCGTGTACCAGCCGCTGTTCACGGCCTTCGGCCCCAAGGCGATCGAGCACCGCCTCGAGACGGCCCGGACGCGGCTCGTAGTGACGGACGTCGCGAACCGGCGCAAGCTCGACGAGGTGCCGGGCGCGCCGCCCGCGATCGTCGTCGGGGCGAAGTCGGCGGGCCTCGCGGATCGCGACTTCGCGGACGAACTCGCGCGTCAACCGGGCGAATTCGCGCCCGTGATGCGCCGGGCGAACGACCCGTTCCTGTTGATGTTCACCTCCGGGACCACCGGACCGTCGAAACCCGTCGCGGTGCCGCTGAAGGCCATCGCGGCGTTCGTCGCCTACATGCGCGACGCCGTCGGCCTGGAGCCGACCGACCGGTTCTGGAACATCGCCGACCCGGGCTGGGCCTACGGGCTCTACTACGCGGTGACGGGGCCGCTCGCGATGGGGATCACCACGACCTTCTACGACGGCCCGTTCACGGTGGAGAGCACCTACGCGGCCATCGAGAAGCTCGGCATCACCAATCTCGCGGGCGCGCCCACCGCCTACCGGCTGATGATCGCGGCCGGCCCGGATAAGGCGCGCGCCGTGAAGGGTCAGCTCCGCGTCGTCTCGAGCGCGGGCGAGCCCTTGAACCAGGAGGTCATCCGCTGGTTCCGGGAGCACCTCGACGTCACGATCCACGACCATTACGGGCAGACCGAGATGGGGATGGTGCTCTGCAACCACCACGCCCTGAACCATCAGATCCGCCCGGGCAGCGCCGGCTACGCGGTGCCGGGCCACCGGGTCGTGGTGCTGGGCGAGGATGGCGTCGAGCTGGGCGTGGGCGCGCCCGGCATCCTGTCCGTCGACCGGACGCGCTCGCCGCTGTTCTGGTTCGGGGGCTACGACGAGCGCGAAACCGCGGCTTTCCAGGGCGACTACTACCTCAGCGGCGACACGGTGGAGCTGAACGAGGACGGCTCGATCAGCTTCGTGGGCCGCGAGGACGACCTCATCACCTCGGCCGGCTACCGCATCGGCCCCTTCGACGTAGAGAGCGCGCTGATCGAGCACCCGTCGGTGGTCGAGAGCGCGGTGGTCGGCAAGCCCGACCCGGAGCGGACGGAGATCGTGAAGGCCTTCGTGGTGCTGAAGCCCGGCTTCGCGCCCGGCCCGGCGCTGGCCGAGGAGCTCCAGGACCACGTGAAGCGCCGCTTGGCGGCCCACGCCTACCCGCGCGAGGTCGAGTTCGTGCCCGACCTGCCGAAGACGCCGAGCGGCAAGCTCCAGCGCTTCATCCTGCGCAACGCCGAGATCGCGAAGACGCGCTCCTAGGGTCAGTTTGGACATCCCATCCTCGACCTCATCCTGAGGTGCTCGACCGCAGGTCGAGCACCGAAGGAGGCCTCCAGAACTCACTGGATCATCCTCGAGGCCTGCTCGGCCGGCACCTCAGGATGAGGGCGAGAGGTTCACACGGTTCCAGGTCCGTCCCGCATGACACTGGCCGGGGTCGCGCCGGGGCGGTAGGCTGCGCCGAACGAGCCGGCCGCCGGAGACGCACATGTCCACCCATCCCTACAAGAGCCTCCCGCCGGAGCGTTTCTGGCGCAAGTCGGTCGCGGCCGTGCCGCCCTTCGCGCTGGACCCGCTCCTGCCGGGCAGCTTCGAGATCCGGCGGACCGATCGCGTCGCGACCGCCGGCAGCTGCTTCGCGCAGCACGTCTCGCGCGCGCTCCAGAGGGGCGGGTTCGACTTTCTCTGCACCGAGCCGAACGACGAGGGCCTCTCGGCGCGCTACGGCAACGTCTACACGACGCGCCAATTTCTCCAGCTCGTCGAGCGGGCGCTCGGCCTGTTCACCCCGACGATCGAGGCGTGGGACCGCGAGGACGGGCGCTTCGTCGACCCGCTGCGGCCGGGCGCGACGCCGGACGGGTTCGCGACCCCCGACGAGGTCGAGAGCGAGCGCGCGATCCACCTCGGGCACGTGCGCGAGATGATCCGGACGCTCGACGTCCTGGTCTTCACGCTGGGTCTCACCGAGGGTTGGCGCAACCTGGAGGACGGGTCGGCGCTGCCGCTGCCGCCGGGCGCCGCGGGCGGCAGCTTCGACCCTGCGCGCCACGCCTTCGTGAACGCGACGGTGGGCGACATGCGCGCCGACATGGTCCGGGCGATCGGGCTGATCCGCGAGGTCAACCCGGCGGCCCGGATCGTGCTCACCGTGTCGCCGGTCGCGATCATCGCGACCTACGAGCCGCGCCACGTGCTCGTCTCGAACACCTTCAGCAAGGCGGCGCTCCGGGTCGTGGCGGACGAGCTCTCGCGCGAGCTGCCGGACGTGTTCTACTTTCCGTCCTACGAGATCGTCACCGCGCCCTCGAACGCCGCCCGCTATCTCTCCGAGGACATGCGCACCATCAACGAGGCGGGTGTCGCGCACGTGATGCGCACCTTCATGCGCCATGCCGAGGGCGGCGCGGCCCCGTCGCGAACGAGCGCCCTCGACATTCAACGCGAAGGCGCGCGCGTCTCCCACGTGATCTGCGACGAGGAGCGGCTCGACGCGTGATCGCTCCGCTGACGCCGGCTTGGAACTAGATGCCCGCATCCTCGTCGGCGGGGCGGATCCCGTAGCGCTGCTCCAGGGCCGGCGCGGGCGCCGGCATCGGGCGAAAGCGCTCGGGACGGTCGGGGCGGTCCCCACGATCGGAACGATCGACGCGGTCGGGGCGGTCTCCGCGGTCGGGGCGGTCCTGGTACTCTCCCGTCCCGCGGGGAGCGCGATCCTGCCGATC
>CAHJXE010000015.1 GCA_903644085.1 Hyphomicrobiales bacterium | reverse complement strand
CCTGCGGCAAGGTAGCCGCATCGCGGAGATCTACGACGGCACCGAGATCAGCGAGCGCCACCGCCACCGCTACGAGGTCAACATGGCCTACCGCGACCGGCTGGAGGACAAGGGGCTGATCTTCTCCGGCCTGTCGCCGGACGGTCTCCTGCCGGAGACGATCGAGTACGAGGACCATCCCTGGTTCATCGGCGTCCAGTTTCATCCCGAGCTGAAATCGCGTCCCTTCGAACCCCACCCACTCTTCAAAAGCTTCGTCGGCGCGGCCCTGGAACAGGCCCGGCTGATGTGACGTGGACCCGCGCGCGCTCTCGTCGAGCGGACGCGACTGATCCGTTCCACTCCGGCCAAGCTTGCGCTACGACGATCCCGGGTGGGGATCGGTGGCATGGTGGACGGGGTCGTGGCGAACCTTCAGAGCTTCGCGCTCTACTTCGGGACGGCGCTCGCGCTCGTCGGCCTGTACCTCTTCGTCTACACGCTCGCGACCGCCCATAACGAGTTCGCACTGATCCGGCAGAACGTCGTATCGGCCGCCCTGGCGCTCGGTTTCAGCCTGGTCGGGTTCGCGCTGCCGCTGTCCAGCGCGATCGTGCACGCGCAATCCGTCATCGATATCCTCGTATGGGGGCTCGTCGCGCTGGTCGTCCAGATCCTCGTCTACTGGCTCGTCAGGGTCGTGGTCCCGCGCCTCTCGGCGCGGATCGCCGCGGGCGAACTTTCGGCCGCGCTCTTCCTGGGCGCGGCCTCGCTCGCGGCCGGCATCGTCAACGCCGCCTCGATGAACTTTTAAGGCTCACAGCTTCCGGTCGAGCGAGAGCTTCTGAAAGCTTTTGCCGGCGAGCGCCGGGCGCTTCGACGAGAGGATGCGCGAGTTGATGCCGGACCAACCGATCTCTCCGGAGAGCCGGCCGTATTCGATCTTCGGGCAACGATCCATGATGACCTTAACCCCCCGGGCTTCGGCGCGGGCGGCCGCGGCATCGTCCCGCACCGAGAGCTGCATCCAGATCACCTTCGGCAGCGGATCGAGCTCGAGCGCTTCGTCCGCGACGCCGCCCGCCTCGGCGGTGTTGCGGAAGATCTCCACCATGTCGATCGGCCGGTCGATCTCAGTCAGCCGCGCGACCGCCCGCACGCCCAAGACGTCGTGGCCTGCAAGCCGTGGATTGACCGGCACGACGTCGTAACCGCGCTCCTTCAGGTACTTGAAAACGATGTAGCTCGGTCGCGCTGGGTTGTTCGTCGCGCCCACGATCGCGACGGTGCGGACCGACTTCAGGATGCCCCTGATCGTGTCGTCGAGGTAGCTGTCGTGCCCGCCCGGCAACGTGTCCGTCATCGGTCAACCTACTGACCAGACGGGCGAACGCTTGCCGACGAAAGCCTGGATGCCCTCGGCAGCGTCGGCCGTCAGCATGTTCTCCACCATGACGTTCGACGTGTAGGCGTAGGCCTCATCAAGGCACATCTCGCGCTGGGCGTAGAAGGCGCGCTTGCCGATCGCCACGACCTTCGCGGATTTCGAGGCCACGATCGTGGCGAGCCGCATCGCCTCGACCAGCGCCTCGCCAGCCGGGACGACCCGGTTGACGAGCCCGATCCGGGCCGAGCCCTCCGCATCGACCATCTCGCCCGTCAGCAGCATCTCCATCGCGTGCTTCGGCGCGACGTTGCGCGAGAGCGCAACCATCGGGGTCGAGCAGAACAGGCCGATATTCACGCCGGGGGTCGCGAAGCGCGAGGTCGCGCCCGCGACCGCGAGGTCACAGCTCGCGACGAGTTGGCATCCCGCCGCGGTCGCGACGCCGTCCACCGCCGCGATGACCGGCTGAGGCAGCCGCACGATCCGGGTCATCACGTCGGCGCATCGCGCGAAGAGATCCGCATACCTTGCGCGGCCACCGTCGGGATCGCCGCGGTACGCCGTGACTTCCTTGAGGTCGTGTCCTGCGCAGAAGACCGGCCCTTCGGCCGAGATCACGACGGCACGCACGTCGCGGTCATCCGCAATCCGCGCGAACGCGTCCGCCAGACCGGCGAGGAGCGCGTCCGACAGCGCGTTGCGCGCGGCCGGGCGGTTCAGCACGAGATGCGCGATGGCGTCCTGGTCGCTCCTCCGGAGGGGAGGAATGTCGGCCGCGGCGCGGATGTTCATGGCTGGGGCGTTCATGGCTCGGTCCCGTCTCGACAGGCCTATTGTCGGGATCGGCACGCATGGTGCAAGTCCGTCGCGAGGAGATGCCCGTGATCGTCCGGCCCGTGATGTCGACAGAGGAGGTCGAGAACTTCCTCGACCGCGAGTTCCCGCAGATCCATCAGGACGGGCGGATCTTCGTGGTCGAGGAGGTGGGCGATATGCGGGGGCGGATGCGCATGCGCGCCAGCCCGCGGCACATCAGGCCCGGCGGGACGCTGTCGGGCCCTGCCATGATGACGCTCTGCGACCTCGCGCTCTACGCGGCGATCCTGGGGCAGATCGGCCCCGTCGGGCTCGCAGTCACGACGAACCTCGCGTTCAACTTCCTGCGCAAGCCCGAGCCACGCGACCTCCTGGCCGAATGTCGTCTCCTCAAGCTCGGCCGACGGCTCGCGGTCGGCGAGGTGAGCCTGTTCAGCGACGGCAACCAGGAGGTCGTCTGTCATGCGACCGGGACTTACTCCATTCCCGGCCAGTGATGCGGTATCAGAGTACCTTGTGCCGGAATGGCTTGGTACAGCATGACTTTTCGGCACTCGTAACGCGCACCATGCTTGACGCGACGTGGCTGGTCCCGTAGATCCGCGTCACTCGCCGCCGGACCTCGTGCGGCTTCTTTCGTTTGAGCCGGGTCTCGGGACCCGCATCGGATCGGCCCATGAAGACGTTCTCAATGAAACCGGCCGATGTCGAGAAGAAATGGGTCGTCATCGACGCCGAAGGGCTCGTGGTCGGCCGCCTCGCCTCGATCATCGCGTTGCGCCTGCGCGGCAAGCACAAGCCCGGCTACACGCCCCACGTCGATTGCGGCGACAACATCGTGGTCATCAACGCCGCCAAGGTTCAGTTCACGGGCCGCAAGCGCGAGCAGAAGGTGTATTACCACCACACCGGCTATATCGGCGGCATCAAGGAGCGATCCGCGAAGTCGATCCTGGAGGGCCGCTTCCCCGAGCGGATCGTCGAGAAGGCGGTGGAGCGCATGCTCCCGCGCGGCCCGCTCTTCCGCAAGATTCTCGGCAACCTGCGCGTCTACAAGGGCTCCGATCACCCCCATGTCGCCCAGCAGCCCGAGCCGCTGGATGTCGGCGTCCTCAACCGCAAGAACGTGAGCGCCTGATATGGCCGTTCTCCAGTCCCTCTCCGACCTCGGCCAGACTCAGAACGTCCCGGCCGAGAACGAAGCCCCGAGATACGAGCGCAAGGTCGACGCGCAGGGCCGCGCTTACGCGACCGGCAAGCGCAAGGATGCGGTCGCCCGCGTGTGGATCAAGCCCGGCAAGGGCCAGATCATCGTGAACGACAAGCCGGTCACGACCTATTTCGCCAGGCCCGTGCTGCGCATGATCATCAACCAGCCGTTGCAGATCGCGAACCGCGTCGACCAGTACGACATCACGGTCACGGTCGCGGGCGGCGGCCTCTCCGGACAGGCCGGCGCGGTGCGCCACGGCCTCTCCAAGGCGCTGACCTATTTCGAGCCGGACCTGCGTCCGCCTCTGAAGAAGGAAGGCTTCCTGACCCGCGATTCGCGCGTGGTCGAGCGCAAGAAGTACGGGAAGAAGAAAGCTCGCCGCAGCTTCCAGTTCTCGAAGCGCTGATCGGGTTTGGAATTCATCAAGGGCGGCTTCGGCCGCCCTTTCTCGTCGTATCTCGGATCGTAAGCCGACCCTGGGCTACGCTACAGCCTGCTCGAGTTCCGACTTCGACATCCTGGAGCGGCCGGGCACGTTCTTCGCTCGCGCCTTCGCCATCAAGGCAGCCTTGGTCTCCCGGCCTGAAGACGCATGGCCGGTCTCCCGATCCTGGGCGGTCTTCTCGGCGACATCCTTCGGCTGCGCCGAGAACTGCTTGCCACGGCGCGTGTCGGCGCGCTTCTTCGCGGTCGTGCGCTTATATTCGTCGTCCGAGAGGTGCTCGCGCGCCTTCTTCGGTAGATAGCGCTCACCGGTCTCGCCGCTCGCCTTGCCGGACTTGGTCCCCCACTCCTCGTGGGTCCATTGCGCCAAGTGGTTGTCGGCAGTCTTCTTGCCCTTGTAACCCCCACCCTCGTGCTTGTACTCCTGCGTAGCGAGCTGAGCCTTTCGAGCCGACCACTGACCTGGCTTGCCGCCTTTGTCAGACTTGACGACATCTGTCTTGACCTTCTCCCAGAGCTTGGGATCCGTCTTCTGTGCAACAGTAGACATGTTGGAACTCCGTAGCGGTACTTGTCGGGACGAAAACACGTTCCGCGGTCGCGTCGTTCCGGTCGATCGTGAAGCCGTGATTGACAGCAAGGCGCTTACGGCTGTGAAAGGTTCACACGCTCGCTCGCGGAAGAACCTCAGTCATGACGATCGCGGTCTCACCCATTTCGGCCGACCGGAAGACGGCTTCCATCTTCATCGACGGGGAGGCCGGGACGACCGGACTCGGCATCCGCGAGCGACTCGACGAGCGTCCCGACATCGTTCTGCGGAGCATCGCGCCCGAGCACCGCAAAGATCCGACCGCCCGTCGAGACATGATGGCGGAGGTCGATCTCGTGATCCTCTGCCTGCCGGATGCGGCCGCGCGCGAGTCGGTCGCGCTCGCGGACGAACTCGGGGCAGCTTCGCCGCGCGTCCTCGACGCCAGCACGGCGCATCGCATCGATCCGGCTTGGGTCTTCGGCTTCGCCGAACTGGCGCCGGGCCAGGCGGCTGCCATCGCGCGCGGGCGGCGGGTCGCCAATCCGGGCTGCTATTCGACGGGCGCGATCGCGCTCCTGCGGCCGCTCGTCGCGGCCGGGTTGCTGCCGCCGGACCACCCGGTCTCGATCAACGCCGTCTCCGGCTATAGCGGCGGAGGGCGCCAGATGATCGATGCTTTCGAGAGCGGTGCAGGACCTGCCTTCGAGCTCTACGGCCTCGGCTTCACGCACAAGCACATCCCGGAAACGATGCGCTACACGGGCCTGACCACGACGCCGATCTTCATCCCGTCCGTCGGCAACTTTCGGCAAGGCATGCTGGTCAGCGTTCCCCTGCACCTGACGAGGCTGCCCGGCCGGCCGGGTTCGGCCGAGATCGAATCGGCGCTCTCGGCCCATTATGGTGAGGACGGTCAGGTCCGCGTCGTCCGGGGCCCGTCCGAGACGCGGCTCGATCCGGAGGCGCTGAACGGGACCGACCGGATGGAACTGCGCGTCTTCGCCGACCGCGACGGGACACATGCTCTGCTCGTCGCACGGCTCGACAACCTCGGGAAGGGAGCGTCCGGTGCGGCGGTGCAGAATATCGGCCTCATGCTGGGATTGGGCCAGCCGTGACGGCCGAGTCAGGGCTCCCAGCCGCAGCGGCGCGCGACAGCATTGAATGCCTCCGCGTCCTCCCGGCGTTCGGCGGCCGACATGGCGCGATAACGAGACTCGGAGGGCGCGAGCTCGGCCGCGTTGCGCGCCCGGCACAGCGGATCGCTCTGGCACCCGCAGAGCGCCAGCAGCGTCGCGAGAACGCAGGCTCGACCGGCACCGACGCGGACACACAATTTCGCCGCTCCGTCGATGATCGAAGCTGAGGAAGGGGGTGGAAGACGCCGTCCGGCGATTGGCTCCGCGGGTAGGATTCGAACCTACGACCAGCCGATTAACAGTCGGCTGCTCTACCACTGAGCTACCGCGGATCACTGAGCGGGCATATACCAGCTCGAGACGCGGGTGCAAGCTCGCGACCGGACGAATGCGGCGTGAACGGCGTTGCTCGACTGAAGCCGATTGCCCTTTGCGGCAGCTCTCGGTAAGACCCGCTCGGCGTCAGCCGGATGGCCTCGTGGCGGAGTGGTTACGCAGAGGACTGCAAATCCTTGTACCCCGGTTCAATTCCGGGCGAGGCCTCCATACCATTCGCTGGTGAGATCTGTTCGGACCCGATCGAGGGTCCGGTTCGATGTGCGGTTCGACGCCTCTAGGCGTAACCTGCCGGTCCTCATCGTCCGTCACGATGGCGGCGTCCGCAGGCGTGGTCGAGTGAACGGCCCGGCCGATATCGAGCTCGCTTGCCTTTCGGTGTCGTGTCCCACACAAGCCGTTCTGGAATCCCACCTGGATGCGAGACATGCTGGATTACGCGCAGGCGCGGCGAACGATGGTGGATTGCCAGCTCCGCACGTTCGACGTCACCGATCGCGCAGTCCTGGCCGTCTTCGGAGACATACCGCGCGAACGTTTCGTGCCGCAGGACAGGCGCAGCCTCGCCTATATGGACCAGAACGTCGTCGTGGCGGAGCGCGGCGATCCCTCGGGCCGGATCATGTTGGCCCCGATGGTGTTCGCACGGCTGGTCCAGGCTCTCGCGATCGAGAAGGGGAGTCGCGTGCTCGACGTCGGATCCGGCCGGGGTTACGGAGCCGCGATCCTGACCGAGCTCGGCGCGAAGGTCGTGGCGGTCGAATCGTCGCCGGATCTCGGTCGCTCGGCCGGAGAGACCCTTGCGTCGCTCGGCCTGGCCGATGTCGTGGCCGTGCATGGTCCGCTCGCGGCAGGCTCGCCGGATAACGGCCCCTTCGACGCCGTCGTGATCAACGGCGCCGTCGAGGCGCCGCCGGACGGTCTGCTCGGCCAGCTCGCATCCGGCGGCAGGCTCGCCTGCCTGCAACGTGACGGGCGGTCATGCAGGGCTGTGCTATACGTGCGCTCCGCGAACGCCATCGGCTCGCGCATCCTCTTCGACGCGACCGCGCCCGTTATCGACGAGTTCAAGCCGGCGCCCGAGTTCGTGTTCTGATCCCGTGTCGCTTTTTTGATCCACTCGTCGGAAAATGGACCCGGCACGCGGAACCAGGTCTGCTGGATGCCGTACGCTCGGGTATGATCAAGGAATGAGTGATAGATTTCCTCGCATCGTCCCGGTGAGACTGGCTTCGCACCGGATCCCGTGCACGCTGGTTGCCCTGTTGTCCCTCGCCGCCGCCGGATCGGCCTCGGCCGAGACGATCGAGAGCGCACTGGCGCGAGCTTACACCGGCAACCCGACACTCGACGCCCAGCGTGCGTCCGTTCGCGCCATCGACGAGAACGTGCCACGCGCGCTCGCCGCCTACCGCCCGACGATTGCCGCCACGGGCAACATCGGGATCAACTACATCGCGGGCGATACAGGCGGCACGACTGGGGTGGGTGCCGCGACGAGTTCGTTCCGGTCGACGCTCATCCCGCGCAGCGTGGCGCTGCAGGTCAACCAGACGCTGTTCAACGGTTTTCGGACCGAGAATTCGACCCGGCAGGCGGAATCGCAGGTCTTCGGCTCACGCGAAAGTCTTCGCAACGTCGAACAGAACACGCTGTTCAACGCGGCACAGTCCTACATGAACGTGCTTCGCGACACCGCGATCCTCGATCTCCAACGCAACAACGTCGAGGTCTTGGAAGAGCAGCTTCGCCAGACTCGTGACCGCTTCAACGTCGGTGAAGTGACCCGCACCGACGTCGCGCAGGCCGAGTCGCGCCTGGCGGCGGCGCGGTCGCAGGTCAGCGGTGCCGAATCGAATCTTCAGGCCTCCATCGCGACCTATCGGCAGGTGGTCGGCGTCGAGCCGCGGCAACTCGCGCCCGGCCGCCCGATCGACCGGCTCGTCCCCCGTGCCCTGGCGGCCGCCGTCCAGATCGGCTTGGAGGAACACCCGGCGATCATCTCGGCCCTGCACGCGATCGACGCGGCCGAGCTGCAGGTGAAGATCACGGAAGGCGAACTTGCGCCGACAGTCGGGATCGTCGGCAGCGTCGGACAGAACTACGACAGCCAGATCTCGATCCCGCAGAATTTCTCCGTGTCGCTCCTCGGCCAGATCACCGTCCCGATCTACCAGGGCGGCGAAGTCTACGCCCGCGTGCGCCAAGCCAAGGAGACGGCCGGACAGCGGCGGATCGAGGCGGAGGCGACGCGCGATCAGGTCCGTGCCGCGGTGATCTCCTCATGGGGCAGCCTCGAGGCCGCGAAGGCGAACGTCCAGGCCGCCCAGGCCCAGGTGGCAGCCTCAGAGGTGGCGCTGACCGGCGTTCGCGAGGAGGCGCGGGTCGGACAGAGGACGACGCTCGACGTTCTCAACCAGCAGCAGGAACTCCTCAACGCGCGGGTGAACCTCATCACGGCCCAGCGCGACCGTGTCGTGGCGTCCTTCTCGGTCGTGCAGTCGATCGGTCGGCTGACGTCCAAGGCGCTTGGACTGGCCGTCGCCCAGTACAGCGCCAAGCAGCACTTCGATCAGGTCAAGGACCTGCTGGGGGGCGTGCGCACCCCCGATGGTCGCTGAGGGCCGCCTCGACGCTCCAAAGGTCTGTGCGCGGTGCCCCGCGTCGCTTGATCGCGGGAGTCGGCGTGGAATACTCCTGTCGCGTACGTCCGATTCCCGGGCGTACCGGTGAGGTTCGGGTCCGCTGATGAGTGCCGCGAGTGCGAAGACCCAAGAACCTTCGATGGACGAGATCCTCGCCTCCATTCGCCGTATCATCGCGGATGATCAGGAGCCGGTGAAGAATGCGGTTGCGCCCGCAGAGCTGAATGCGGAGCCGGATACTGAGCTGCCCGTCGAGAGCGATCAGCCGCGTGTCGTTCTCTCGGCACGGCCGTCGGACGATCACGAGGAGGTGTCGTTCGAGCCGATGTCGGAGCCGGATATCATACGCGACGAGCCACCGCCGGCCTTGAAGCTTGCGGATGTCATGGCGGCTTCGCCGCCGCCGCGGTCCAATCCGGCTGATGCACATCGTCCGCCGCCGGATCAGCCCCGGCCGGTCGAGACGCGGGGGCTCCACGAGGGGATGCCGAGGCTCGTCTCGAACGAGACGACGGCATCGGTCAATCACGCGTTCAACATGCTGTCGCACACCGTTCTCGCGCAGAGTGCCCGCACGCTGGAGGATCTCGTGACGGACATGCTGAAGCCCATGCTGAAGACGTGGCTCGACGACAATCTGCCGCCGCTGGTGGAGCGCCTCGTGCGGGCCGAGATCGAGCGGGTCTCACGCGGCGGACGCTGAGCGGTCCGGTGCCGGGACAGGCCGGTTGACGAAGCGGGTCCAGGCCGGTTGATAGCGCGCTCACGATGGAACGCGCGCGAACTCTATGATGGACAAGACCTTCGACCCCGCGGCCGTCGAGGCGCGGGTCTCAGCATCGTGGAACGCGGCCGAGGCTTTCGTGGCGGGGCGGCCGGACCGGCGTGATGCCGCGCCCTATTGCATCGTGATCCCGCCGCCGAACGTCACCGGATCGCTCCATATGGGGCACGCTCTCAACAACACGTTGCAGGACGTACTGTGCCGTTTCGAGCGAATGCGGGGACGGGACGTCCTCTGGCAGGTCGGCACCGACCATGCCGGGATCGCCACCCAGATGGTGGTGGAGCGCCAGCTCGCGGAGGAAGGCAATGTCGGCCGTCGCGAGATGGGCCGCGAGGACTTCATCGCACGCGTCTGGGACTGGAAGGCGCGATCCGGCGGCACGATCGTGAACCAGCTGAAGCGCCTCGGCGCGTCCTGCGACTGGTCGCGCGAACGCTTCACGATGGACGAGGGCCTGAGCCGGGCCGTGCTCAAGGTCTTCGTCGACCTCCATCGCGACGGGCTGATCTACAAGGACAAGCGCCTCGTCAACTGGGACCCGAGATTCGCGACCGCGATCTCGGATCTCGAGGTGCAGCAGGTCGAGGTTCGCGGCCACCTCTGGTATATCCGCTACCCGCTGGAAAGCGATCCGGAGCGGTATATCGAGGTCGCCACGACTCGGCCCGAGACCATGCTCGGCGATGTCGCGGTCGCGGTCCACCCGGATGACGAACGCTTCAACGGGATGATCGGCCAGAACGCCGTGCTGCCGCTCGTCGGACGCGCGATCCCGATCGTGGCCGACACCTACTCCGACCCGGAGAAGGGGACGGGCGCGGTCAAGATCACGCCCGCGCACGATTTCAACGATTTCGAGGTCGGTCGCCGTCATGCGTTGCGGCTGATCAACGTGCTCGGCCCTGCGGCCGAGATCCGCATCCGCGACAACGATGCGTTCCTGGACGGGCTCTCGCTCAGCCCCGAGCTCGACGCCCTCATGGAGTTGGACGGTGTCGACCGGGCGCAGGCCCGGGAGCGCATCGTCGCCATGCTGGAGGAGGGCGGCTTTCTCGCCAAGATCGAGCCGCACACCCACGTCGTGCCGCACGGCGACCGGTCGGGCGTCGTGGTCGAGCCCTACCTCACCGACCAATGGTACGTGGATGTGCAGCCGCTGGCCGAGCGGGCGCTCGCGGCTGTCAGGTCAGGCGAGACCAGGTTCGTGCCCGACAACTGGGAGAAGACCTACTTCCAGTGGCTGGAGAACATCGAGCCCTGGTGCATCTCGCGCCAGCTCTGGTGGGGCCACCAGATCCCGGCTTGGTACGGGCCGGACGGGCAGGTCTTCGTGGCCGAGACGGAGGAGGCGGCGGCCGCCGAGGCGCTCGCCCACTACGTCGTGAACGGCACGCTGACCGACGAGGAGGGCGCGATGATCGCGTCCGATCCGGACCGGCTCGCGGTCTTTCTCACCCGCGACGAGGACGTGCTCGATACGTGGTTCTCCTCCGCGCTCTGGCCCTTCTCGACGCTCGGCTGGCCTGACGAGACGCCCGAACTCGTCCGCTTCTACCCGACGAACGCCCTCGTGACCGGCTTCGACATCATCTTCTTCTGGGTCGCCCGCATGATGATGATGGGCCTCTACTGCATGGACCGCGCGCCTTTCGAGACCGTCTACATCCACGCCCTCGTGCGCGACGAGCGCGGGGCCAAGATGTCGAAGTCCAAGGGCAACGTCATCGATCCGATCGAGCTCATCGATCGCTACGGCGCGGACGCGCTTCGCTTCACGCTGGCCGCGATGGCGGCGCAGGGCCGCGACATCAAGCTCTCGCTGCCGCGCGTCGAAGGCTATCGCAACTTCGCGACGAAGATCTGGAACGCCGCCCGGTTCGCGGAGATGAACGGCTGCGTGCGCCAACTGGGCTACGCGCCGGAGCACGCGACCACGACGCTGAACCGCTGGATCCGGGGCGAATGCGCTGGGGCGGTCCGCGAGGTGACGGCCGCGATCGAAGGCTACCGCTTCAACGACGCAGCCGGGGCGGCCTATCGCTTCGTGTGGAACACGTTCTGCGACTGGCACCTCGAACTCGCCAAACCGATCCTCCAGGGCGCGGCCGGCCCGGCCCAGGACGAGACGCGGGCAACGGTGGCGTTCGTGTTCGAGACGGTGCTGAAACTGCTGCACCCCTTCATGCCGTTTCTTACGGAGGAGCTCTGGTCGGTGCGCGGCACGGACGCGCTCGCCTCCTCCTTCCACGATCTCCTCGCTCCAGGACCGGAGACGGCCCCGCACGAGGCATCGCCGCCCGGAGGGCACGCGATGCGCCTGTTGACTCTATCGGACTGGCCCGATCTCGGCGGCATCGCGGACCCCGATGCCGAGGCCGAGATCGGCTGGGTGGTCGACCTCGTGTCGGAGATCCGCTCGGTCCGCTCCGAGATGAACGTGCCGGCCGCCTCGCAGGTCCCGCTCGTCCTGGTTGCGCCCTCGCAGGTGACGCGCGGACGGCTCGGGGTCTGGGACGCCACGATCCGCAGGATGGCCCGTATCTCCGCGATCGAGGTCGCGGACGCGCCGCCGCCGCAAGCTGTCCAGATCCTCGTGCGCGGCGAGGCCTCGGCCCTGCCGCTCGCGGGCGTGATCGACCTCGCGGCCGAGGTCGACCGCCTGCGCAAGGACAAGGCGAAGATCGCGGGCGACATCGCGAAGATCGACGCCAAGCTCGCGAACGCCGACTTCGTGTCGCGCGCCCCGGAGGAGGTGGTGGAGGAGCAGCGCGAGCGCCGTGCGGATGCCGAGGCGCGTCTCGTGAAGATCGGCGAGGCGCTGGGGAGGCTGGAGAGCGCATCATGAGGCGCAGCGCCACCGTTCGGGTCGGTCCCGTCACGTTCGGCAACGCGCTCCCGCTGGCGCTGATCGCCGGCCCCTGCCAGATGGAGAGCCGCGACCACGCCCTCGAGATGGCCTCCGCCATTAAGGAGATCGCGGACGCGGTCGGGATCGGACTCGTCTACAAATCGTCCTTCGACAAGGCGAACCGCACGTCAGCATCGAGCGCGCGCGGGATCGGTCTCGACGCCGCGCTCGCGATCTTCGCGGAGATCAAGGAGCGGCTCGGGCTGCCGGTGACGACCGACGTTCACGACGCCGGTCAATGCGCGCGCGTCGCGGAGGTGGTGGACATCCTCCAGATCCCGGCCTTTCTGTGCCGCCAGACCGACCTCCTGCTCGCCGCCGCCGCGACAGGCCGGGTGGTGAACGTCAAGAAGGGCCAGTTTCTCGCGCCCTGGGACATGGCGAACGTCGCGGCGAAGATCACCGGTGCCGGCAACCCGAACGTCATGGTGTGCGAGCGCGGCGCGTCCTTCGGCTATAACACGCTCGTCTCCGACATGCGCGCGCTCCCCATCATGGCGGAGGTCACCGGCGCGCCCGTCATCTTCGATGCCACGCATTCCGTGCAGCAGCCGGGCGGGCGCGGCGACACCTCGGGCGGCGAGCGGCGCTTCGTACCCGTCCTCGCGCGGGCCGCGGTCGCGGTCGGGGTCGCGGGCGTGTTCATCGAGACGCACCAGGACCCCGACAGCGCGCCGTCCGACGGACCGAACATGGTGCCGCTCTCTGAACTCGAGTCGCTCCTGCAGGATCTCAAGGCCTTCGATGCGCTCGCGAAGGCGCGGGCGTGAGCGGGGAGGGTCCGGGCGAGACCCACGCGCATTCGGTCCAGCGCACGATCCTGATCCTGGCGCTCGCGGGTGGGGCTTCCGCCTTCACGACGCGCTTCGTTGACCCGATGATCGGGGTCATCGCGCGCGACCTCGTGGCCGACCCGCTTCAGGTCGCGCTGCTCTCGACCGCCTACGCGCTGCCTTACGCGTTCATCCAACCCATTCTCGGGCCCGTGGGCGACGCGCTCGGCAAGGAGCGCACGACCAAGATCTGCCTTGCCGTGCTGACCGTCACGCTGATCGGGGCGGCGCTCGCGAGCAGCCTGCCCGTGCTCTTCGTGCTGCGCATCCTGTCCGGCGCGGCGTCGGGCGGGATCATCCCGCTGGCGCTGGCCACGATCGGCGACCGCACCAGCATGGCGGAGCGGCAGGTCGCGATCAGCCGTTTCCTCGTCTTCACCATCTCGGGCCAGCTCGTCGGGAGCAGCCTGTCGGGACTGCTGGCCGACCTGTTCGGCTGGCGCGAGGTGTTCGGGCTCGCCGCGGGATTGGCTGCGCTCGCGACGGTCTCGGTCGTGCTCGGCTTCAAGAGCGCCAGCCGGACGGGCGGAGTCTTCAGCGTCCCGGCCTCGATCCGGCGCTACCGTCAGCTCGTCGGCATCTCCCGGGCGCGGGCGCTCATGGGCTTCGTATTCTTCGAGGGCATCGTGATCTTCGGCTTCCAGCCCTACATCGCGCCGTTGCTGGAGATCCGGGGGGAGGGCGGCGCACGGGAGGCCGGGATCATCATCGGGGGCTTCGCGATCGGCGGCATCGCGTACACGCTGATCGTACGCGTCCTCCTGCGGGTGCTCGGCCTCGGCCGCATGTTGGCGGTCGCCGGGCTTCTCGTTGCGGCCGCCTACCTGGTCTTCGCGTTGCAGCCGTCATGGCCGATCGAGGCGGCCGCGATGATCGCGGTCGGCATGGGGTTCTACATGCTCCACAACTCGTTCCAGGTGCAGATGAGCGAGGTCGCGCCCGAGTCGCGCGCTTCCGCGATCTCGCTCCACGCCTTCGCGTATTTCGTCGGCCAGGCGATCGGCCCCGTCGTGTTCGGCTCCGGGCTGACATCGATCGGCGTGCCCGCGACGCTGGTTCTCGGTGCGCTCTGCATCGCGGCGCTCGGCTTCACGGCCGCCTCCGTCTTCGGTCAGCCGCGAGCCCGATAGGGCGCGACGCCCTGGTCCGGCAGCCAGACGGAGGGGAGCGGCGCCCCGGTCTGCCAGAACACGTCGATCGGGATGCCGCCGCGCGGGTACCAGTAGCCGCCGATGCGCAGCCAGCGGGGCGCCAGCAACGCCACGAGGCGCTTCCCGATCGCGACCGTGCAATCCTCGTGGAACGCGCCCTCGTTGCGGAAGCTTGTCAGGTACAGTTTCAACGACTTGGACTCGACGAGCCAAGCGTCCGGCACGTAATCGATCACCAGGATCGCGAAGTCCGGCTGCCCCGTGACCGGGCAGATCGAGGTGAATTCCGGGGCCGTGAACCGCGCGATGTAATCCGTGTCGGGGTGCGGGTTCGGTACGCGATCGAGCACCGCCTCGTCGGGCGAACGGGGAGGGACGGTCGGGCGGCCGAGCTGGAGATCTGACATGGCTCCGGAGGTAGCGAAGCGCCGTCCCGGGTCAAGCTCGGGGCATGGGACGCCATCGAAAGCCGCTGGGTCCGGTCGGGAACGCCGGGAAACGATGCGAGGCTGAGCCCGTTCTTCGTCCAGATCTCAACCCGGACTGGACACATGGACACCAAGAACGACACTCCCCTCTCGCGCCGCCAGATCGTCGGCGGAGTCGGCGGCGGATTGGCGGTCGTCGCTGCCGCGCCCGCGATGGCGCAGGGCGTAGCCTCGCCGGCCGCCGTGAAGCCGCTGGTCGACCCGACCACGAAGTACCCGCGCCCGCCCTTCAAGGGACAGTCGCAGACCTGGCCCGGGCTCGCCGGCAAGATGGAACCGAGGCCTGACCACGGGGAGACGAGTTACAAGGGGTCCGGCCGGCTCGCCGGCCGCAAGGCGCTCATCACCGGCGGTGATTCGGGGATGGGGCGCGCGGCCGCCATCGCGTATGCCCGCGAGGGCGCCGACGTGGCGATCAACTACCTGCCCGACGAGGAGCCGGACGCGCGCGAGGTCGTGGCCATCATCAAGGATGCGGGCCGCAAGGCGGTCGCGATCCCGGGGGACCTGCGCGACGAGGCGTTCTGCGTCAGGCTCGTCGACGAGGCCGTGCGCGAGCTCGGCGGACTCGATATCCTGGTCAGCAATGCGGGCCGCCAGCAGGCGCACGACTCGATCCTCGACATCTCCTCCGAGCAGTTCGACTGGACGATGAAGACGAACATCTACGCGCCGTTCTGGATCATCAAGGCGGCGCTGCCGCATCTGAAGCCCGGCTCGACGATCATCGCGACGACCTCCGAGCAGGCCTACGACCCGACGCCGGACCTCTACGACTACGCGCAGACCAAGGCCGCCACGATGAACTTCGTGAAATCGCTCGCGAAGCAGCTCGGCCCGAAGGGCATCACGGTGAACGGCGTCGCGCCGGGTCCCGTCTGGACACCGCTGCAGGTGAGCGGCGGGGCGAGCCAGGACAAGCTGAAAAAGTTCGGCGGCATGTCCGCGCTCGGGCGCCCCGGCCAGCCGGTCGAGCTGTGCGGGATCTACGTCCAGCTCGCCGCCTCCGACGGCAGCTTCGCGACGGGGCAGATCTACGGCGCCTCGGGCGGTCAGGGTCAGCCCTGACGCGCTCGGCTCCGCAACCGGCATGCCTCGATGTCCACCGATGCATGCCCCTCGAGGCGATGCCCCTTCACGTCGACGCCATTACGACGAGCTGAAGGAGCGTCCGGGTGGCCAATGCGAGCAGGAGCACCCCGAGCATGGGATCGATCCAGGGTTGTAGCCTGACATAGATCCGTTTCAGGCGAGCGTCGCAGAAGACGAGCGCCACGATACCGAACCAGCTACCCGCGATGATGAAGATCGTGGCTGCACAGACCAAGGGCTCGCAATCGCCCGGCTTGATGCGGGGTCCCGTGGCGAGCGTCAGCATCGTGGCGGCCGTGGTCGGGTTGGTCAGGGCCGTGAAGAGACCAAGGCGGAAGCATGAGAGGGCGCTTGCGCCAGTGACGGTCTGACGCTTTGCCTGCGTGCTCCGACGGAGCGCCCTGAACCCCAACCTGGCCATCAACCCGACGAACACGACGTCGAACAGCCACGCTTGGCCGGTGAGCGGGGAGAGCAGGGGACCACCCGCGAATGCGGCCGCCGCGACCACCGCGGCCCCGCTGGCTATGCCCAATGCGGACAGGCAGGCATATGATCGAGGCGCCCGTAATGCGAGCTGACTCACGATCAGGAAGTTGCTTCCGGGCAGCATGGCGATGGCGCCGTAGGTCAAGGCCAGCGTAACGAGCGGACCCTCCGCGATTATTTGCATCTGCGAACCATTGGACTGTTTTTGGTCACACCAGAGCTATACCAGGCTGGTGCGGGCGGCAAGCTGTCCGGCCCATTCTTCGTTGGCCTATTGCCTCGGAATTTATTCGGTCGCCTCGAAGGCTGGTCCGCTCGGCCATAGGCACGTCGCCCGGCTTGCCTTATGACGCCCGCAGAGCTCGCAGAGGACACGCGTACACGCCCATGACGACCATCATCGACATCGCCGCCCGCGAGATCCTGGACAGCCGCGGCAACCCGACCGTCGAGGTCGACGTGGTGCTGGAAGACGGGTCGATGGGGCGGGCCGCCGTCCCGTCGGGCGCCTCGACCGGTGCGCACGAGGCGGTCGAGTTGCGCGACGGCGACAAGTCCCGCTACGGCGGCAAGGGCGTCACCAAGGCCGTGCACGCCGTCAACACGGAGATCGCGGAGGCGATCGCCGGATCGCAGGCCGAGGACCAAGTGGCGATCGATCACGAGCTGATCGAGCTCGACGGCACGCCGAACAAGAGCCGGCTCGGCGCGAACGCCATCCTCGGCGTCTCGCTCGCGGTCGCGAAGGCCGCGGCCGAAGCGTCCGGCCTGCCGCTGTATCGCTACGTCGGCGGCACGCAGGCGCGCGTGTTGCCGGTGCCGATGATGAACATCATCAACGGCGGCGCACATGCCGACAACCCGATCGACTTCCAGGAATTCATGATCATGCCGGTCGGCGCCGAGACGCTGGCCGAGGCGGTCCGCATGGGTTCGGAGGTGTTCCACACGCTGAAGCGCGCGCTGTCGGATGCCGGCCACAACACGAATGTCGGCGACGAGGGCGGCTTCGCGCCGAACCTGCGCTCGGCCGACGAGGCGCTCGCCTTCGTGGTCGGGGCGATCGAGAAGGCCGGCTACAGGCCGGGCGAGGAGATCGCGCTCGCGCTCGATCCCGCCTCGACCGAGTTCTTCAAGGGCGGCGTCTACGACTACGAGGGAGAAGGCGTGAAGCGCGATCCCGGTGAGCAGGCCGCCTACCTCGCCGAGCTCGTCGGGCGCTACCCGATCCTGTCGATCGAGGACGGCATGGCGGAGGACGATTTCGATGGCTGGAAGCAGGTCACCGACCTGATAGGGAAGACGTGCCAGCTCGTGGGCGACGACCTCTTCGTGACCAACGTCACGCGGCTCGCGGACGGCATCAAGCGCGGCCTCGGCAACTCGATCCTGATCAAGGTGAACCAGATCGGCACGCTGACCGAGACCCTGTCGGCCGTCGAGATGGCGCACGGCGCAGCCTACACGGCAGTGATGTCCCATCGCTCCGGCGAGACCGAGGATGCGACCATCGCGGATCTCGCCGTCGCGACGAATTGCGGACAGATCAAGACCGGGTCTATGTCGCGCTCGGACCGCATCGCGAAATACAACCAGCTCATCCGCATCGAGGAGGAGTTGGGCGCGGCAGCGCGCTACGCCGGCCGGGGCGCGCTGAAGATCTGAGAAGGCCGGTCAGCCGCTCCCGCGAGACTGTCGTTTGCTGAGCGGCCTGCGCTGGACGCCGCGCCTCGCGACGCTCGCGATGCTCGGCGCGGTCGCGATCTTCGGGGCGAGTTTCGCGATCAGCCGCTTTGCCACGCAACACGGGCTGACGGCCGAGGATCTCGTGACGCTGCGCTTCGGCACCGCGGCGCTCGTGTTGCTGCCGCTCTTCGCACGGCGCGGTCTCGGCACCTGCGCGGGGATCGGCTGGAAGCGAGGCATCGCGCTCGCCTTCACGTCCGGCGCGCCCATGAACCTCCTGATGACGACGGGGCTCACCTACGCGCCGGCCGCACACGGAGCGGCCCTGGCTCCCGGCACCGTGACCATCGTGGGGGTCGTCTACAGCATCGTGATCTCGCGCATCGTCCCGCCCACGCTGACGCTGGTCGGCCTCGCGCTCGTCCTCGCGGGCCTGGCGGCGGTCGCGCTCGCGGGCGCGGCCTCGGGATCCGCGAACGTCGTGTTCGGCGACGTCTGCTTCTTCCTGACCGGGCTGCTGTGGGGCTTTTACCCGGTCTTGACCCATCGCTGGCGGATCGACCCGATGACCGGCGCGGCGATCTGCGCGGTGCTGTCGCTGCCCTACGTCGTCGGCTACTTCGTCCTCGGACACCCGAACCTGTTCCGCGCAGATCCATGGCTCGTGCTGGGGCAGGCTCTGTTCCAGGGCATCATCAACACGATCATCGGTCTCTGGCTGTGGGGCAGCGCGATCCGGGTCGTGGGCATGTCGCGCACCCAGCTCTACCCGCCGCTGATCCCGGTCGTGGGCGCGCTGATGGCGATCCCGATCCTCGGCGAGGTGCCGGGCCCGATCCAGGCGACCGGCGTCGTGCTCATCGTCGGAGGTCTCGGTCTGTCCGCCTACTCGAACCGCCGCGCCATCCAGCGGCTCGAGGCCAAGGTCGCGTCGGAAAGGTCGCCTTAACCATCACGTCCCATCATGTCCGGATGGTCGTTCGTAAACGGGTTCGGGCCGTCCTCATTCCGCTGGTGCTCTACGGAGCCGCGGCCGGCATCGTGGGCTACTTCCTGCACAGCGCCAGGATCGGCAACCGCGGCCTCGACGCCAAGCAGGCCCTGAAGATCCAGATCTACGAGATCGGCCGCGAGTTCGATGCCGCGAAGGTCGAGCACGCCGATTGGGACCGCCGCATCGCATTGCTTCGCTCCGACCAGGTCGACCGCGACCTTCTGGAGGAGCGCGCACGCATCGTGCTCGGCCGCGTGCACAAGAACGATCTCGTGGTAGTCATCCCGTAGCCAAGGCCGCGATCGCGAAGGCTAAAGATCCATCTCCGGCACGAGCTTCGTCCCGTCCACGAGGCGCGCGTAGCGGAACGGGGTCGGGTCGACCAGCGGCGTCGCGCCCGTGACGAGATCCGCCGTGAGCCGCCCCGCGCCCGGCCCGATGCCGAACCCGTGACCGCTGTATCCGGTCGAGAGATAGAAGCCCGGCAGCCTCGCCACGCCCGAGATCACCGGGATCGCGTCGGGCAGGTTGTCGATCAGGCCCGACCAGCCATGCTCGACGCGGACGTCCCTCATGGCCGGGAACGCTGCCTTCACTTCATCGATCCCCCGCTCAAGCATGACCCGATCCGGCTCGGGATCGACGATCCGCATCGCCTCGAACGGCGACACCTCGTCGAAGGACCATCCCGTCGAGCGCATCAGCGACTGGAAGAACGGCCAGCCGAGCCGAACCTGGACGTGCCGGAAGCGCTGCCGGTAGGTCGGCCAGAACGCCATCCCGTAACGCAACGAATCGACCGTGAGGTCGATCCGGCCGCGATTGCGCATGGAGACCGTGTAGCCACCGTCCACCCGGCGGCGCATCGCGAAACCCGGCGTGCCGAGATTGCCCGACACGACCTCCGGGGCCGGGCCCGTGCGGAGCGCCGAACCTCGCACGCTGACCTGGGGCAGGTCGATCCCGTGGCGACGGCAGAACAGCGTCGACCACACGCCACCCGCGCAGACGACCGTCGACGTCCTGATCGTCCCGTTCTCCGTGACGAGCGCCGAGACCCGCCCGCCCGCGGTCTCGATGCCACGCGCCGCGCAGCCCTGGTGGATGGTGGCGCCGAGCGACCTTGCCGCGCGGGCGAGGGCCGGCGCCGCCATGGACGGTTCGCCGCGCCCATCGCTCGGCGTATATAGGCCGCCGCGCCAGCGCTGCGTCGCGGCCGGCACCAGGGCGGCGATCTCGTCGCCGGTCAGGATCCGGCTGTGGATCTGGTAGTCGCGCGCCTTTCCGGCCCAGCGGTCCCAGCGCGCGATGTCGGTCGCATCGTCGCTCGCGTACAGGATACCCGTGCGCCGGAAGCCCATATCTTCGCCGGTCTCCTCGGCGAGATCGCCCCAGAGACGGAGCGATTCGCGGATCAGCGGCAGCTCCGGCGTGTCGCGGCCCGATTGCCGCACCCAGCCCCAGTTGCGGCTGGATTGCTCGCCCGCGACGCGGCCCTTCTCGACAAGCGCGACCGACACGCCGCGCTTGGCAAGGTAATAGGCGGTCGCGACCCCCGCGATCCCGCCGCCGACCACCACGACGTCGGCAGCCTCCGGCAGACGCTCGCTATCGAGAACGGTGTCGACCGGCGGTGACGACATGGACACTGGCTCCGGGTGCTCACATGGATGAGGGGCACTATACTTCGGCCGGGCCGGAAGTTGCAGTCCATCGGTGTCGATTGTCCGGGCACGCGCGCGTTGACGGTGGCGCCCCAGTGCATCACAGCTTGTCTCGTACGGCCCGGCGTCGGGCCGGAACAGCCGATAGGGATGATGTCGATGGCTACCGAAGAACCCGAAGTCTCCTCGACCGTGCGAGACCTCGCCGACAAGAGCGTCGGTCAGGCGAAGACAGCGATCATGTCCCTGCTGGCGACCGCGAAGAGCGCCTCCGAGACGGTGCAATCGAAGACGAACACCGGCGAGACAGTCGCCGGACAAGCCGTCGCGCGCGGCTTCGGCTTCGCCGAGCAGAACATCTCCGCGATCCTCGATTTTGCTCAGAAGCTCGTGCGTGCGCCCGACCTGAAACAGGCGGCACAACTCCAGACCGACTTCGTGAAGGAGCAGACCTCCATCATGGAGAAACAGGTCGAGGAACTGAAGAGCCTCGATCCCGGCACGAAGCCGAAGGATTGACGCTCATCAGGGCGTACTGGCGCGGCCTACGGGAGTCGAACCCGTCTCCCCAGCGTGAAAGGCTGGTGTCCTAACCGATAGACGAAGGCCGCGGGCGGGGCGCGTCGCGCGCCGCGACCGCTCTATAGGGCGGGTCTACGGCCCGGACAAGCCGAGCCGTAACCGCCCGATGAAACCCGCATTGACGTGTCCGTGAGCGCGGCGATAGACGATCTCATGCGAATGGCCCGGCCTCGGATGCACGGCCGCGCGATCCTCGGTGTGGTCGCGCTCTACGCGCTGTTGCTGCAGGCCTTCGTGGCGGCCGCGACACCGTCCGGCCCGATCAGCCTCGGCGGGTTCATCTGCCAGCACGACAATTCCCCGTCCTCGTCCGATCAACCGATCCGGCACGACCACCAGTGCTGCACCGCCATTCACATCGGCAATGTCGCGCCGCCGCCGTCCTCGGCCATGCCGGTCGCATGGGCGGCGCCCCGTACCGTGATCGTGCTGTGGCGGCCCGAAGCCGCCATCCCGAAGACCGGGCCGCCGACCCGCTCCCACTCCGCCAGAGGTCCACCGTCCGCCTGATCGACTGAACTCGCCCGTTCGATCTCGCCTGACAGGACCCATGATCATGTTGAAGCCAAATCCGGGCATCGCGCCCGGCGCGTTCGCGCGTGCGTTCGCCCTCCTCACGCTCACCTCCACATCCGCCCTGGCGCAGGCTGTCGCCCTGCCGCCGAGCGCGCTGCCCTCCGTCGTCGTGCCGGCCCCAGAGGCGCGAATCAGACGCCTCGCCCGCCAGCGACGGCCCTCGCCGTTTCGCACCGTCAGCCGGGCAACGGCCCGGGTGGCCGCCCGCCCGCCG
>CAHJXE010000014.1 GCA_903644085.1 Hyphomicrobiales bacterium | reverse complement strand
GGTCGGGCCGGAGAGCGCGGGCGCGGTGCCGGGGCCGGCCGCCTACCGCAAGGGCGGCACGCGCCCGACGGTGACGGACGCGAACGTCGTGCTCGGCCGCCTCGGGCCGACGCAGCAGCTCGGTCGCTCGCTCACGATCGACGCCGGGGCGGCGCGCGCCGCGATGGCGTCGGTCGCGGATGCGCTCTCGGCCGATGCCGAAACCACGGCGGACGCGATCCTGCGGCTCGCGGTCGCCAAGATGGCGGCCGCCGTCCACGAGATCTCGGTCGCGCGCGGGTTCGATCCGCGCGATTTCGCGCTCCTCTCCTACGGGGGCGCGGGGCCGCTCCACGCAGCGCTGGTGGCGGACGAGATCGGCATCCCGCGCGTCATCGTCCCGCCCTCGCCCGGCGCCTTCTCGGCGTTCGGGGCGCTCTGCTCGGCGCTCGCCAAGGATCGCTCGCGGACCGTGCTCGCGCCGCTCGACCCCGAGAGCTTCGCGACCGTGCAGCCGGATTTCGCCGCCCTGACCGACGAGGTCCGGGCGGAATTTGCCGGCGAGGGCGCGGATGTCGGCTCGCTCGTCGAGGAGCGCCAGTTCGACCTGCGCTACCGGGGGCAGGCGCACGAGCTCTCGGTCGCGGCCCCGGCGAACGCCACGCTGGCCGAGGTGGTGGAGCGGTTCGAGACCACCTTCGAGCGCCAGTTCGGCCGGCGCGACAGCGCGCGCGGCGTCGAGATGGTGAACCTGCGCGTCGTCGGGCGCATCCCGGTCACGCCGCCGAACTGGAGTCCGCCCGCGGGCGGCGCAGGACGTGCATCGGGCCGTCGCCCGGTCGTGGTGGACGGCCGGGCGGTCGACTGCGCGATCTGGGACCGGGACGAGATCGCCCCGGACACGGTGATCGACGGCCCGGCTATCGTGGAGGAGATGTCCGCCACGACCTATCTCCCGCCGGGCTGGCGGTTGTCCGTCGGGGCGATCGGGCAACTCGAACTCGCGCGGGGCGGCTGATCATCGGTCGGTGCCGCTCCAATCTCCCGTCACGCTGAAGGAGACGAACATGGCTGATGTCATCGAGCGCCGATCGTTCCTGGCCGGGACGGCCGCGACCGTCGCGGCCGCAGGCGCGATCCCCGCCATGGGCGTCGCGCCTGCCGCGGCCCAGACCGAGAAGGTGCTGCGCATCGCGATGACCGCGAGCGACGTGCCGCTGACGGCCGGCGGGCCGGATAACGGGTTCGAGGGGTTCCGCTTCACCGGCTACACGATCTACGACGCGCTCATCAACTGGGACCTGCGGCCTTCCGACAAGCCGGCCCCGCTGGCGCCGGGCCTCGCGACCTCCTGGGTCGTGGACCCCCAGGATCGGACGCGCTGGACGGTCAGGCTGAGGCCGGACGTCAAGTTTCACGACGGCTCGACCTTCGACGCCGACGCGGTGATCTGGAACATCGTCAAGCTGTTCGACGACAAGGCCGCCCACTACGACGGGCGCGCGGCCGCCCAGGTGAAGAGCCGCATCGGCTCCCTCGCGTCCTGGCGCAAGGTCGACTCCCTGACGGTCGAGCTGACCACGCGCGTCGAGGACGCGTTCTTCCCCTACCAGCTCACCTTCCTGCTGATCGCGAGCCCCGCGCAGTTCGAGACGGTCGGGCGCGACTGGCAGGCCTTCGCCCAGCGGCCCTCCGGCACCGGTCCGTTCCGGCTCGACAGGCTCGTGCCGCGCGAGCGCGCCGAACTCGTGGCCAACGCCGCCTACTGGGACCCGGCGCGCCGCCCGAAGGTCGACCGCATCGTGCTGCGACCGATCCCGGAGGCCTCGGCGCGCACCGCGGCCCTCCTCAGCGGGCAGGTCGACTGGATCGAGGCGGTCGCGCCCGACGAGGCGGCGCGGATCGTGTCGTCGGGCGGGCGCGTCGCGACGAACGACTACCCGCACGGCTGGAACTACATGCTGAGCTTCCAGCCGGATTCGCCCTTCGGCGACGTGCGGGTGCGCAAGGCGATCAACCTCGCGATCGACCGCGAGGGCCTGAAACAGGCGCTGAACGGCTACATGAAGCCCGCGACCGGCATGGTCCAGCCGGGCTCGCCCTGGTACGGCCGCCCGAGCTTCGCCATCCGCCACGATCCCGCGGAGGCGAAGCGCCTCCTCGCGGAGGCGGGCTACGGGCCGGGGAAGCCGCTGACGTTCAAGGTCATCGTGTCGACCAGCGGCTCGGGGCAGATGCAGCCGCTGCCGATGAACGAGTTCATCCAGCAGAACCTCGCGGATGTGGGCGTGACCCTCGAGTTCGACGTCATGGAATGGGGCACGCTGCTCGGGCGGTGGCGCGTCGGCGCGCTGGCGGCGCAGAACAAGGGCGACGCCGCGCTCAACGTCTCGGCCGGGCTCTTCGACCCGTTCAGCGCCTTCGTGCGCTACTTCGACAGCGCCTACGCGGCCCCGAAGGGCTTCAACTGGGGCGGCTGGAAGAGCCCGGACTACGACGCCATGGTGCGTGCGGCGCAGACCGCCTTCGACCCGGTCGAGCAGGACAAGCGGTTGGCCGACCTGCACGCGCGCGCGGTGGACGACGCGCTCTTCGTGTGGATCGCGCACGACGTGAACCCGCGCGGGCTCGCGAAGCGCGTGAAGCCGTTCGCGGTCGCGAACAGCTGGTACGTCGACCTGACGGCCGTGGAGGTCGCCTGAGCGGTGCTCGGGAGGTTCGACGATCCCGGGCGAACCCACGGACGCATGCTGTTGGCGGCAACTTGTGCAGATCGCGGGACGCGGAGGCAGGTTCGCCCAAATCGACGGCTTTGGACCACACGCTTGAGCGGATACAGTATACAGAATTTGGAGGCGCAATCGGTGTCGACATCGCTTTCTCGATCGAGCGTCCCCTGCGCACATCCTGAGCGTCGCTGCTCGCGGGCAGGCGTCCCGGGTGGCAGAACTTAGAATGGCGTCCTCGCTCACGAGGCCGGACACGGCACGGCCGTACGGGGCGCACGGCCTGCCGTCCGACAGGCGCGAGGCGGCCGGCCAGCCCGCCCTCGAGCTCCAGGCCGTGTCGCGCGCGTTCGGGACGCATGTCGCGGTCCACGGCGTCTCGATGTCGGTGGCGCAGGGCGAGTTCGTCACGCTCCTCGGTCCGTCGGGCTGCGGCAAGACAACGATCCTCAGGATGGTCGCGGGCTTCGAGCAGCCGTCCGGCGGCGCGATCATGGTCGGCGGCGCTCCCGTGGCCGGAGTTCCGCCCTACCGGCGTCCGATCGGGATCGTGTTCCAGAATCTGGCGCTGTTCCCGCACATGAGCGTCGAGGGGAACATCGCGTTCGGGCTCGAGGTCATGAAGCTGCCGAAGGGGGAGATCCGCGGCCGCGTCGACGACGCGCTCGCGCTGATCGGCTTGGTCGGGCTCGGCGCGAGGCGCGTTCACGAGATCTCGGGCGGGCAGCGCCAGCGGGTGGCTCTCGCCCGCGCCCTCGTGACCCGTCCGACGGTGCTCCTGCTCGACGAGCCCTTGGGGGCGCTCGACCTGAAGATCCGCCGGCAGTTGCAGGTGGAGCTGAAGCGCATCCAGAAACAGGTCGGCACGACCTTCGTGTTCGTGACGCACGACCAGGAGGAGGCGCTGACGATGTCGGACCGGATCGCCGTGATGAACGGCGGCCGCGTGGAGCAGATCGGCACGCCCCAGGAGATCTACGACCGACCCGCCACGCCGTTCGTGGCCCGATTCATCGGCGATACGAACCTGCTCCAGGGACGCGTCGTCGCGTCGGCCGGCCGGCGCGCGACCGTCGCGCTCGACGACGTCGCGGGAGCCGTGGAGGGCGAGTTCGGCTCGGACGCGCTGGGAGCCGGCGAGCGGGTCGCCCTCGCGATCAGGCCCGAGAACATCAGGATCTCGGCGCGTGACGGCGACGGTGCCGGGCTGCACGGACGGCTCGAAGAAGCGATCTATGCGGGCGCCCACGTACGCTGCCGGCTGCGGGTCGCCGCGACCGAGATCATCGCCAACGTTCCGGCCGCGCCCTCCAGCGGCACCGACTTGTCGCTCGGCCGGGACTTCGCGATCCGGTGGGACCCGGCGGATTGCGTCGTCCAGGCCCAGCCGTGAGGGAGGCAGTCATCCGGCGCCCCGAACCCATCCACCTCCATCCCGAGGTCGCGCCGCTGTTCCGCGCGATCAGCAACCTCGACCCCCCGATGGAGGCGCGCGAGCCGGCCGAGGTCCGGGCCTTCATGGACGGGTTGGCGCTTCACGACATGCCGCCGCGCCCGGACGACGTGACCGCGGAGGACCTGCGCGGCGAGTTCCCGGGCCGCACGGTCGCGCTCAGGCTCTACAAGCCGAAAGGGGCCGCGGGTCCGCTTCCGGTCATGCTCTACTTCCACGGCGGCGGCTGGGTGATCGGCAACATCGACACCCACGACCGTTACGTGTGCGAATTGACACGCGCCAGCGGGGTCGCGTTCGTGTCGGTCGATTACCGGCTCGCCCCCGAACATCCCTATCCGGCCTGCATCGAGGACGCCTTCGAGAGCCTCCTCTGGGTCCACGCGCGGGCCGGCGAACTAGGGCTCGATCCGGATCGGATCGGCGTGAGCGGCGACAGCTCGGGCGGGACCCTGGCGACGGCCTGCACGATCCTCGCCCGCGAGCGGGGCGGACCGCTTCTCTCGTTCCAGCTCCTGATCTACCCGGTGACGGATTGCGATTTCACCCGCGAGTCCCACCATCGCTGGGACGGGCTCCTCCTGACCACGACCTACTCGCAATGGTTCTGGAAGCTCTGGTGCGGGGACGTGCTGCCCGACACGGACGTGCTCGCCGTGCCGCTCCGTGCCGATCTGGCGCGGCTGCCCGCCGCCTACGTGGTGACCTGCGAGTACGACATCCTCAGGGACGAAGGCGAACTCTACGCGGTCAAGCTGATGGATGCCGGCGTCCCGACCACGCTTCGTCGCGTGGCCGGCGTGACGCACCCGTTCTTCCGCGCCATGCATGCGAGTCCCTACGTGCGCCGCGAGGTCCACGAGATGGGACATCAGGTTCGCCGGCACATGGTCGATGCGGAGCATCTCCCGTGAGCCGATCCGCTCCGCCCGACCGGCCGGCGCACGGCGATGCAGACCAACCACCCACGTGCCAAGTCGTCCAGCCCGTCTCACGAAGAGGATCCCCCATGCGACACCTCCGCTCGGCCCTGACCAGTCTCATCCTCGCGACCTCGGCCACGGCCGCGTTCGCGCAGACGTCGCCCGGCATCGTCATGGCGGCGTTCGGCGGCGGCAACGGCGAGACGTGGCGCGAGATGATGGGAAAGCCCTTCACCCAGGCGACCTCCATCCCGGTTCAGATCTCCGATCTGCCGAACATCGAGGTCGCCATCCGGGCGTCTGCCGGCAACCCGCAATACAACGTCGCCTGGTCCGCCTATTCCGTGGCGGCGCTTCTGTACCGTGACGGGATGATCGAGGGCCTGGATGCCGCCGACTACCCCGAACTGAAGAACGTCCCGCCGCAATCCATCCTGAAGGCGCCGGACGGGAAGATCGTCGGCATTCCGGTGCAGTTCCAGTACTACGGCATCGCGTTCAATACCGAGCTCGCGAAGGCCGCCGACTTCCCGTCCTGGCTGTCGCTCGGAGCGCCGAAATGGAAGGGCAAGATCGGTCAGGCGCAGCCCTTCATCGGGGCGAACTACGACCTGCCGATGTTCGCCCACATCGCGGGCGGCACGGAGCGGAACCTCGAAGCGGGCATCCCCGAATTCAAGAAGCTCTCCGCGAACGCCGCGACGATCCTGACATCCTTTGCGCAGGGAAACGCGCTCCTGTCGCGCGGGGAGGTCTCGGCGCTCCCCTTCTATTCCGCCCGCGTTCGCGCGCTGAAGCGTGAGGGGGCGCCCGTCGACATTACGATCCCGAAGGAGGGCGCCGTGATGCTTCCCTACATGCTCGTCGTGCCGAAAGGGGCGAAGAACCGCGAGGCGCTCACCAAGTTCCTGAATTACGCCCTGGAGGCCGCCGGCCAGATCCGCATGTACGACTACTCGGGCTACATCCCGATCAATGCGTCGGCGAAGCTCAGCGAGAAGCAGACGGCCGAACTGGGCATGCCTCTCCCGGAGCTGATGACCAAGCTCTACGAGCCGGATTTCTGGGTGCAGGCCGAGACCCTGAAGGCCGCGACGGAGATGGTCGAGAAGGTCCAGGCGGAGCACTGAGGGTGCCCGGATAGGCTGAGGCGAGGCCGCGACACCCATGCGCTACGATCGTCGACTGCTCCTCCTGCTCGCCCTGCCGGGCAGCGTCTTGGCGCTGCTCGTCTGGGGCCTCGTGCGGCTCGTGTGGATGTCGCTGACGCCGAAGGGAGCGTTCGGTTTCGGCAACTACGCGCTGTTCTTCGCCCGGGCCGACTACCTGGCGATGCTGTGGCGCACGATCGTGGTGGCCGGGTCGACCGCCATCATCTCGCTTCTGCTCGCCTACCCGACGGCCTATTTCATCTCGCGGATGCGGCGGGGGCGCGACCTCCTGCTCCTGATGATCATTCTTCCCTGGCTCGTCAGCTTGATCGTCAGGACCTACGGGTGGATCGTGCTCCTGGGCAACCGGGGCATCATCAACGGCGTCCTGATCGCGAGCGGGTTGGCCGAGACGCCGACCCGGATGATATTCAACACCTTCGGCGTGATGGTCGGAATGGTGCACGTGTTCTGCCCCTTCATGATCATCGCCATCCTGACCTCCTTCCTGCATCTCGACCGGTCGATGGAGGAGGCGTCGATGAGCCTGGGCGCAGGCCCGTTCAAGACGTTCGCCCGTGTCATCCTCCCACTGACGATGCCCGGCGTGACGTCGGGCACGCTGCTGGTCTTTCTGCTGGCGACGGGTGCAGTCGTGACCCCGCTCATGCTCGGCGGCGTGCGTGACGCGCTCATCGGATCGCAGATCTACCGGGAGGTGATCGACGCGTTCGACCTGCCGAAAGCCGCCACCCTGGCCGTTCTGCTGAGCGTGTTCGCCCTCCTCTTCGTGGTGCCGTTGCAACAGATCGAGCGACGGGTGGCGCGCCACATGAACACGACGCGGTAGCGCCGTCATGGCCGTCCTCACCCGCCTGTCGGGCCTGATCACCGCGCTCGTGGTGATCTTCCTGATCGCACCGATCCTGGTCGTCGTCGCGTCGGCCTTCTCGGCCACCGGCTACATGACGTTCCCGCCCGGATCGATCTCGACGCGCTGGTTCGCGGCCTTCTTCGCGAACTCCGACTGGCTCGCGACGCTCGGCATCACGCTCGTCCTGTCGCTGCTCGCCGCCGGGTTCAGCCTCGTGCTCGGCTTCGCGGCCGCCTTCGTGATCGTGCGGCGCCCGATGCGCGGCCTGCCGGCGATCGAGTTCCTGATCCTGCTCCCGCTCGTCTTCCCGCATGCGGCGCTCGCCATCGCGATCCTGACGGTCGTGTCCGCCTTCGGCCTCGTGGGCACCTTCGCGGGCGTGCTGCTCGCCCACGTGTTCGTCACGCTGCCCTACGCGTACCGGCCGATCGTCGCGAGCCTCGGCAAGCTCGACGCCGCGATGGAGGAGGCGGCGCTGAGCCTCGGGGCCCATCCGTGGACGACGTTCCGGCGCATCACCCTGCCGCTCGTCCGGCCGGGGCTGACGACGGCCTTCCTGTTCTGCTTCATCATCTCGTTCGACGAGACGACGATCACGCTCTTCCTGGTGGGTCCGAGTTTCACTACGCTGCCGATCAGGATCTTCTCTCAGCTCCAGGACAACGCCTCTCCGATGGTGGCCGCGATCTCGACCGTGCTGATCGGGTTCACCGTCGCCCTCGTCGTGATCATCAAGACGGTGTTCGGGCTCGAACTCTTCGTCGAGCCCGAACACGCCCGCTGAGCACGATGGCGGCAGCGCATCGTCCTCCAGGAGGTCTGCGACATGCAACAACTCGACGGGGCCGGGCTAGAACCCGTCCGCCTCCACCCGGAGATCGCGGCGTTCTTCGCCGGGATGAGCGGGTTGCGGCCCCCCATGGAGGAGCGTCCGGCGCTCGACGTGCGCAGCCTGATGGACGGGTTCGCGCTGCGCGACATGCCGCCGCGGCCGGACGACGTCGATGTGGAGGACCACTGGGGCGAGTTCCCCGGCCGACGCATCCGGCTACGCATCTACAAGCCGAAGGGCGCCGTGGGCCCGCTCCCGGTCATGCTGTACTTCCACGGCGGCGGCTGGGTCATCGGCAACGTCGACACGCACGACCGCTACGTGTGCGAGCTCACCCGCGCCAGCGGCGTCGCCTACCTGGCGGTCGACTACCGGCTCGCGCCGGAACACCCCTACCCGGCCTGCATCCACGACGCCTACGAGGCGCTCCGGTGGGTCCACGCCAAGGCCGCCGAACTCGGCCTCGACCCGGACCGGATCGGCGTCAGCGGAGACAGCGCCGGCGGACAGCTCTCGGCGGCCTGCACTCTCCTGTCGCGCGACCGGGGCGGCCCGCCCCTCGCGTTCCAGCTCCTCATCTACCCGTTGACGGACGACGATTTCAGCCGCGCCTCCTACCATCGCTGGAGCGGCCTCCTGCTCACGACCCCCTACATGAAGTGGCTATGGCGCCAATGGATGGGCGGGGACGTGCGGCCGGACGACGTCTTGGCGACGCCGCTGAGGGCGGACCTCACGGGCCTGCCGCCGGCCTATGTCGTGACGTGCGAGTTCGACATCCTGCGCGACGAAGGCGAACTCTACGCGCTCAAGCTGATGGATGCGGGGGTCGCGACGACCTTGCGGCGCGTGCCGGGCATGACCCACCCGTTCTTCCGCGCGATGAGCGTCAGCCCCTACGTCCGCCGCGAGATCGCCGAGATGGGCCACCAGATCCGCCGACACCTGGTCGCCACGTAGGCAGTCCAAGCGCCGGATCCGGCACGCTCGATCGAGCCGGACGGTCAGGCGTTCGTCGCGACGCGCCCCGTCACTTGGCGAGCCAGTCCTTGAAGCGCTGGTTCAACTCGTCCTTGTGATCGAGCCAGAACTGATCGTCCGTCTCCACCGCACGGCTCAACCTCGCCTGCGTGGGGAGCTCGTCCTTCAGCGAGTCCGCCATGCCGTCATAGGCCGCGAGGTTGGCCGGCCCGTACCCGACATAGCGCGGCATCGCGCGCTGGGCCTCGGCTCCGGTCGCGTAGGCGATGAAGTCCATCGCGGCGTCGCGGTGAGGCGAGGCCTTCAGAACGACGAAGTAGTCGATGAAGTAGACCGAGCCCGCCTCCCACACCATCGTGTAATGGCGACCGTCGTCGCGATTGGCCGCGACGATCCGGCCGTTATAGGCCGCGGTCATCGCGACGGCGCCCGTCTCCAGGTCCTTCACGCTCTCGCCGCCGAGACTGTACCACTTGATGTTCGGCTTGATCGCGTCGAGCTTGGCGAAAGCGCGGTCGACGCCGGCCGGCGAGTTCAGGACCTTGCTGACGTCGGGCGGAGGAACACCGTCGGCCAGGAGCGCCACCTCGAGCATCCATTCGGGATCCGACTTCATGCCGCGCTTGCCCGGGAACTTCTCCAGGTCCCAGAAATCCGCCCACGTGGTCGGGCCCTGCGGGAAACGCGCCGCGTCGTAGGTCAGGACAACGGCTCCCGTCAGCATACCGACCCCGCAGGGCGACAGGTCGGAGCCATGGATCATCGATCCCCGCTCCTTCAGCTTTGCCGGGTCGATGGGCTCGAACAAGCCGTCCCGGCACCCTGGCAGCAGCTGGGCGGCTCCGACATTCACCACGTCCCAGTTCGGCGCGCCTGCCTTGGCTTCGGCCACGATCGCGGACATCGAGCCATTATAGGCCACGTCCGCGACGGGGACCTTCGCCATCGCGCTGAACGGTTTCACGAAAGCCTGCTTGACGGCGTCTTGGAGCGATCCACCGTAGGACACGATCGTCAGATCCCGCGCCGTCGCGATCGTCGGGCCGATCCCGAGACAGGCCGCGCAGGCGATGCTCAGCAAGCGTTTCGCGCCATTCGTCCCTGCTACGCTCGTCATCTTTCATGCTCCCTTGGCCGATGAGGAGACCGGATCGAACTACGCGTCGAACACCGCCATAACCGCGTCCAAGCCGATGCGCGACCCCCGTTATAGTTCATTGTATCCAAACAAGACGGGTTGCAAGACGACGCCGTCGAACATGTGGGGCCGTTACAGACAAAGCCGTCGGCCTACGCCGCCGGGTGGACGATCGCCCGGGCGAGATCGGGCGCGAGCGAGACGGACGAGCCGACGGGGTGGCGCGACATCACCTGCGCGCCCGGAACCTTGACGAGGATCGGCTCGATCTCGGGCACGTGCACGACGAGATGGGTGAAGCTGCCCTGGTAGCTATGCGCCGCGACGGAGCCCGTGAGGCTCGCCTCGCGCGGCTCTCCGTCGAGCACGGCGACATCCTCGGGACGAACGAAGACCGTGAGATCGTGGTTCGCGGAGACCGGAAGGCGGTCGCGACCGATCCGCCATCTCGTCTCTCCGGGACCCGCGAGCACGGCCTCGCCCGCGCCGTTCGCCATCACCCGGACCGGGATGCGGTTCACGTCGCCCACGAACGAAGTGACGAAAGAGGTCGCGGGACGCGCGTAGATCTCCTCCGGCGACCCGATCTGTTCGATCCGGCCCGCGTTCATGACCGCGATCCGGTCCGAGAGGCTGAGCGCCTCGCCCTGGTCGTGCGTCACGAAGATCGCCGCCACGCCGGCCTGTTTCTGGATCTGCTTGATCTCGATCTGCATCTGGCTGCGCAGGCTCTTGTCGAGCGCGGAGAGAGGCTCGTCGAGGAGGAGGACCTGCGGCTTGATCACGAGGGCGCGCGCGAGCGCGACGCGTTGCTGCTGGCCGCCGGAGAGCTGCGTAATCCGCCGCTCGCCGTAGCCGGACAGCTTCACCATCGCCAACGCGTCGGCCACGCGCGTGCCGATCTCTGGCCGCGCGACACGCCGCTCCTCGAGACCGAACGCGACGTTCTGGGCGACGCTCATGTGCGGAAACAAGGCGTAGTTCTGGAACACCATGCCGAGGTTGCGCCGGTGCGGCTTCAGCAGGGTGATGTCGCGGCCGTCGATCATGATCGCGCCCGAACTCGGCGGGAAGAAGCCCGCGATCATGTTCATGACCGTGGTCTTGCCGCAGCCGCTCGGTCCGAGCAGGCTCAAGAACTCGCCTTGGCGGAGCGAGAGGGAGATCCCGTCCACGGCCCGCACCGCGCCGTAATCCTTGACGATGCGCCGCAGCTCGAGGATGGGCGCGGACGAGGCGTCGACCTGTCCGGGCACGGGCGTCTGTGGCATCTCGCGTCTCCGCTTGGGGCCTCGGCTTGAGGCCTCGAAATGACGCCCGAGCGCGTCCGGATCGCCCGCGGTGCGCACGACCACGTTCGTCTACAATGCACGCCGCCCGCCGACGGGCAAGTCTGCTCACGACAGGTACAGATCGCCGGAAATTTGCGCTTGCGGAAATTCGTCCGTGCGACGAGACTTCGGCTCGATACGGGATACAAAGTGCATCCGTTCGGAGATTTCGATGTCGAATACGCGTTGGGTTCTGTGTGCCGCTCTCGCGGTCGGACTGGTTCCGGCCGGGACCGCGGCGGCTCGCGACTTGACGGTGGTCTCGTTCGGGGGCTCGCTCCAGGACGCGGTCCGCGCGGCCTTCATCAAGCCCTACGGGCTCTCCGCCAAGACGAACGTCGCGGAGGACACCTATGACGGCGCGCTCTCGGCCATCAGCGCACAGGTCCAGGCGAAGTCGATCAAGTGGGACGTGGTCGACGTCGAGTCGAGCGAGCTGCTGCAAGGGTGCCAGGAGGGCTACTTCGAGAAGATCGACCCCGCGAAGATCAAGGAAGCCTCCTCCCTGATCCCCGCGGCGGTGATGACCTCGGAATGCGGCGTCGGCTATCTCACGGGCGCGATGGTGCTGAGCTACGACGGTGCGAAGCTGTCGTCCGGGCCGTCCACCTGGGTGGACTTCTGGGACCTGAAGAAGTTTCCCGGCAAGCGGGGCCTCCGGTTCGGGCCGAAATGGACGCTCGAATTCGCCCTGATGGCGGACGGCGTGCCGGCGAAGGACGTCTACGAGGTGCTGGCCACCCCGGCGGGTGTCGATCGTGCATTCAAGAAGCTCGACGAGATCAAGCCCTCCATCGCCTGGTGGAAGATCGGCGCCGAGAGCATCCAGGCGCTGGCCTCGGGCGAGGTCGCGATGACGGCGGCCTATAACGGCCGCGTGGTGGCGGCGAACCGCGGCGAGAAGCGCCAGTTCCAGATGGCCTGGAACGCCGGCTCGATCTACTTCATGGACTACTTCGCCGTGCTGAAGGACTCGCCGAACCGGGACGCGGCGGTGGACTTCATCAACTTCGCGGCCGGTGCGACTGCCCAGAAGGAGCTGCCGAAATACGTCGGCTACGGGCCGACCAACCTCGCGGCGTACAAGGGCATGGACCCGGCGCTCGCGGCCGAGCTGCCGACCGAGGACCGGCTGAAGGTGTCCACCTCCTGGGACGACCAGTTCTGGCTCGACCACAACGACGAGCTCACGCAGCGCTTCAACGTCTGGGCCGCGCGCTAGACTCGACGCGGCGGGACGGAGCGTGCCGACGACCCGCGTCGCGTTCGGGGCGGAGCCTGCCTCCGTTCCATCGTCCTTCTCTCCGCCGGGGTCGCGGTCGTTGCTGGGCTGGGCAGGGGGCGGGACGGCCGGTGCCCTCGGGCTCACCCTGCCCGCGATCCTGCTCATCCTCGTGGGCCTCGTCGCGCCCATCGGCCTGTTCCTGGTCCGGAGCGTCGCGAACCCCGAGATCGCGACGGGCCTGCCGCGCACCGTCGCGGTGCTGGGTGACTGGGACGGGACCGGGATGCCGCCCGAGGCCGCGTTCTCCGCGCTCGGCGAGGATCTGCGCGTCGCGGCCGGGAGCGGCCGCCTCGGCGAGATCGCGCGTCGATTGAACTTCGTCAGCCCGGGCTATCGCACGCTCGTCATGCGCACGGGCACCCGTCTCGCGGCCGGCGGGACCGGCGCGGCCGCGTCGCCGCGCGACCTCGTGGCGCTCGACGCTCGCTGGGGGGAGCCCGTGACGTGGGCCCGCATCCGGCAGGAGAGCGGGAGCCTGACCGGGGCCTACTACCTCGCGGCCCTGGACCTGCGCCGCGAGCCGGACGGCCGCATCGGCGTCGTGGAGGAGGCGAACCGGCTCTTCCTGTCGCTTTTCGCCCGGACGCTGCTCATCAGCCTCTCCGTGACGGTGCTGTGCCTCGCCATCGGCTACCCGGTGGCCTACGTGATCGCGTCCGCGCCCGCCCGCTGGACGCCGCTGCTCCTCACCCTCATCCTGGTGCCGTTCTGGACGTCGACGCTGGTGCGCAGCACGGCCTGGATCGTGCTGTTGCAGGGCGAAGGGCTGATCAATCGGACGCTGCGCTGGCTCGGGCTGATCGAGGGATCGCTGCCCCTCTTCGCGAACCGCTTCGCGGTCCTGGTGGCGATGACCCACGTGCTGCTGCCCTACATGATCCTGCCGCTCTACGGCGTGATGAAGGGCGTCCCGCCGGACCTGGTGCGGGCGGCGTCGAACCTGGGGGCCGACCCGTGGCGCGCCTTCCGGCGCGTCTACGTCCCGCAGACGCTCCCCGGGATCGCCGCCGGAACGCTGCTCGTGTTCATCCTGGCGCTCGGCTACTACGTCACGCCCGCCCTGGTCGGCGGCGCCTCCGACCAGATGGTCAGCTACTTCATCGCGCTCTACACCAACCAGTCGCTGAACTGGGGGCTGGCCTCGGCGCTCGGCACGATCCTCCTCGTCCTGACCGGCCTACTCTACGCCGCCTTCGGCCGCTTCGGCAGCCTGAGAAGCGTGACATGACGGGGCGTGGCACGAGGGGGCGTGGCACGAGGAAATTGGGAACGTGATGCGCCCGGACGCCGTCTTCGACGCGGGCGCCCTCGCGGTCCGGGTGTTCGCGGTCGCGGTGCTCGGCTTCCTGGTCCTGCCGATCCTGGTCATCGTCCCGCTCTCCTTCACGGCGGGCGTCGAGCTCGTGTATCCGGTCCCGGGCTTCTCGCTGCGCTGGTACGATGATTTCCTGACGAGGCCCGAATGGCTGCTCTCCATCGAGAACAGCCTGATCGTGGGCATCGGCACCGCGATCCTGTCGACCGCGCTGGGGACGCTCGCGGCGCTCGGCCTGTCGCGGCTCCCGCCCCGGCTCGGTGCGCTCCTGTCGGGATTGATGATCCTGCCGATGGTCGTGCCCGTGGTGATCATCGGGGTCGCATGCTTCTTCTTCTACGCCTGGCTCGGGATCGTGGGCAGCTATGCCGGCCTGATCCTCGCGCACACCACGATGGCGATCCCATTCGTGCTGATCGCGGTCCGCTCGGCGCTGGCTGGCCTCAGCCCGGATTACGCGAGGGCCGCCGCAGGCCTCGGCGCACCCCCGCACCGCGTCTTCGTCCGGGTGACCGTCCCGTTGCTGATGCCCGGCATCCTGTCGGGCGCGCTATTCGGCTTCGCGGTCTCGTTCGACGACGTCGTGGTGGCGATGTTCCTCAGCGGACCCCAGCAGATCACGCTGCCGCGCCAGATGTTCAACGGGGTTCGCGAGAACATCAGCCCGACGATTCTCGCGGCCGCGACCATCATGGTGGTCTTCTCCTTGCTCCTAATGAGCGCCACGAACGCTCTCGCGGCGCGCTCCCGGCGGATGCGCGCCGCCTGAGGGCGCGGAGCCTCGCCTAGCCGTCCAGGTCGTCCACGAGATGGCGGCGAATCTGGTGCCCCATCTCCCGCATCTCGCGACGAATGTAGGGGCTCGCATGCATGGCGCGGAAGAACGGATGCGTCACGCGGGGAACCCGCCTCAGCGTCGTGGGAACGCTCGCGTCCATCAGCTTCGCGGCGTATTCCTCGCCCTGGTCGCGACAGATGTCGTACTCGCAGGTCACTACGTAGGCCGGAGGAAGACCCTTGAGATCGGTGTGCAGGATCGGGAAGGCGACCGGATCGTCTCCCGGCGCGGCGCGCAGCGAGGCGAACCATTTCGAGTAGGGGGTCGTCAGCATCAACCCGTCCCAGCGGTGGTAGGAGGGGCTCGTGAAATCCTTGGTCATGCCGCCCGGATAAATCAGCAATTGGAAGGCGATCGACGGTCCGCCGCGCTCCCGGGCCATCAGGGTGCACGCGGCCGTAAGTTGTCCGCCCGCGCTGTCGCCGCTGAGCCCGATCCTGTCCGGGTCGAGGCCGAGGCTCGCGGCTTTCTCGTGGACCCAGCAGAGGGACTCGAAGGCATCCTGCTCCTGCGCCGGATGGGGATGCTCAGGCGCCAGCCGGTAATCCACCGACAGGTACGCCACGCCGCTGGATCGTGTGAGCATGCACACGTAGCGGTCATGCGTGTCGATGTTCCCGATCACGTAGCCGCCGCCGTGGAAGTAGAGCATCACCGGCAGGGGTCCCTCGACGCCCCGCGGTTTGTACAGGCGAAGCCTGATCGTCCGGCCCGGAAACTCGCCGAGATGGTCCTCGACGACGACGTCGTCGGGCCGCGGCGGCATGTTCTTCAGCGCGAAGCCGTCCATGATCGCCCGCACGTCCGCCGGCTCCCTCTCCTCCATGGGAGGATCGAGATTGCTCATTCCCGCGAAAAGCGACGCGATCTCCGGATGCAGATCGATCGGCTCGTGGGCGTGCGGTATGTCCTCGTCCGCCGTCAAACTCATGTGACATTCTCCTAAGCGGCCCGGGCGGCAGTCTCTTCCCCCGGAGACCAGCCTCGACCACAAGGCCGATCGGTCGAAACAGGCTAGGCGACCTGAAACTCGTACACAATATGCAATCTCGATGGCCAAGATCCTGTTCCTGTCGACGCTTCCGACGGGCCGGTACGGATCTCGGCCTCAGCGCGTCGGCATCGAACCACGCCGAAGAACCTCGAGACGAGGATGGGCGTGCGCCTTCTCAACCGCACGAACCGGAGCGTCACGCTGTCGGCCGCGGGCGAGACTGCGCCCTTCGGTCGGCGAGCCATTCGATCGGATCGCGGCCCCACTTCGCCGTTCGCCCGGCGTACTCCCCCATCAGCCGAATATGACGGATGGCCACGAACACCGGTATTGCGGCGCTATCTGTCGGCTCGATCGTGCGGACCGACCGATTAGCCGCGCTCGAATGGATGGCACATAGCGTATCCCGGCGACACGCCGGGGAGGTCGCACGGCGTCTCGGCGAGGCAGGAGCCGGCAGGGTTTCCGCCCGCGTGGCCGACGCACCGGACAACAGCAGGCCGGCCACGAGACAGAGCGCGTCGAGGGCTAGGGACGACCTCGGCCAATATGAGGTCCCGGCGTTGAGGTGCTTGGTCACGAGAGGCCGCGTGGGCACTGGCTTACCGGCTTCGCGGCCGATAACCCGCGTCCCTCATCGCGCCGACGTTCTGCCGGCTGACCGGGACGGCGAGGCCGGTCGGGAGCACGAGGCGCCAGGACTGGCCGTGCCGCTGGGCGTTGGCCTCCACGCCGGACGCGAGCCAGAAGGAGCGGGTGCGGCTGCCATCCGGCCGACGGGCCGAGCGCCTCCGCGGCGTCGCGCAACCGCATGAGGATCAGCGTCGAGCCCCGGTCGGTGTGGACGCGCTGGTAATGGTCCTCGGCCTCGAGCGCGAGGAGGCGCCCGTCCGCGAGCCGTGGCGCGTGCCGGCGCAGGAAGGAGGCGCCCGCATCGATCTCGGGCGCGGGTAGCTCGCGGTCGGCCGCCTTGTCCGTGGCGCTCGTCGATACGCCGGACAATCCGCGCCGCGCGAAGGCGATCACGAGGCCGAGCAGGAGGGATTGGCCGTAGACCAGCGGCCTTCGGGCTGCTCCCCGACCCATCCCGCCGCGACCCGGTCGGGGTGGCTCGGCTTGACGATCAGGGACGACGGCGCGCCCGCCGTCTCACCTCGTAGCTGATCCCGCCGACCAAGGTCGGCAAGAATCAGCATCATGGAAGTTGGGGCCGGTTCTCCGGCTTCGCGCGCGCGAACGATCAGGTCCAAAGGCCATAGCGCGTGATCGCGGCCTCGTCGCTCTAGCGCGTGAGGAAAAGGCTTAAAGGAAGCCGATCGAGATCCAAGGCACGAAGGCGATCAGCACGAGGCCGACAAATAACGAGCCGAGATAGATCCAGATTCGACGCATCCCGGCCTCGGGCGACACCTGCCCGATCACACAAGCCGCGTAATAGCAGAGCCCGAACGGCGGAGCGAAGATCCCGAGGCCCATCGCGAGGATCACCACCATGCTGTAGTGGACTTCGTGGATGCCGAACTGCTTGGCGATCGGGAACAGCAACGGCCCGAACAACACGATGGCCGGGATGCCCTCGAGCACGGAGCCCAGCACGATGAACGCGAGGACGGAGATGAGCAGAAACCCGGTCGCGCCGCCCGGGACCCCACCCATCAGCGCCGCGAGGTCGTGCGAGAAACCGGATTGAGCCAGAGCCCACGCCATGGCGCTCGCTGCGCCGACGATGAACAGGATCGTGCCAGACAGGGACGCGGCCTGGACCAGCATCGGCATCGCGACCTTCCATCTCAGCCCGCCCCGGTACACGACGAGACCCAGCACGAGGCAGTACGCGATCCCGATGGTCGACACTTCGGTCGCGGTCGCGAACCCCTCCACGACCGCGCTGCGGATGAGGAACGGCAGAAGGATGGCCGGAAACGCGACCCAGAGCGCCTTGGCGACGGTCGACATGGACGCGCGCGGTACGCGGATGTCGCTCTCCTCGCGCCCCGCCCGGTAGCGCGCCACGAGGGCGAGCACGAGGGCGAGGACGATCGCCGGTAGGATGCCGGCCGTGAACAGGGCGGCGATCGACACGCCCGTCACCGACGCGATCGCGATGAGCACGATCGAGGGCGGGATCGTCTCGCTCATCGCACCCGACGCGGCCAGCAGAGAGACGAGTTCGCCGTCCTTCATGCCGCGCTTGCGCATCTCCGGAAACAGTACGGGCGCGATCGCCGCCATGTCGGCGGTCTTGGAGCCTGAGATGCCGGACACGAGCAGCATGGCGCCCAACATCACGTAGGACATGCCCGCACGCACGTGGCCCAGCACCGAGGCCAGGAAGGCGACCATCACGCGCGCCATGCCGGTCACCTCGACCAGCATCCCGAGCAGCACGAAGAGCGGCACCGCGAGGAGGATCAGCGAGCTCATCCCCTCGTCGATCCGGCCGACCACGACGAGGAGCGGCGTGCTCGTCGTGGCCAGGAGGTAGGCGCAGGTCGCGAGGCAGAACGAGAAGGCGATCGGCACACCCGCCATGATCGCGACCCCGAGGAAACCGATGAACACGACGACCAGCGACCAATTCCCCATGCCCCTGAGGAGGGGCGCCCCGAGGTAGAACGCGAGCGCGACCGCCGCACAGAGCAGGGCGACGCCGACCACGTCGGCGAGCGAGTGGCGCGACAGGCGCAGGAGGCTGCTCGCCAGCGCGATCGCGCATCCGACCGGGAGCGCGGCCGCCCGTATCGTGCCGGACCAGCCGAGCGCCGGAGTCTCCACGAAGGACTGGTCCTCGGCGTAATCGTAGGCCGGGCGAAGTATCAGCAGGAGGAACAGCGCCACGCCGGCGGACGCGAGGGTCTCGGCCCAGGCCTGGGCGCGCGGCGACATGGAGGCCGTGAAGAACGTGAGCCGCATGTGGGTCCCGCGCTGCACGGCGATCGAGGCGCCGAGCATCGCGAGCCACAGGAACAGGATCGACGCGAGCTCGTCCGACCAGATGATCGGCCGATGGAAGACGCCCCGCGCCACGATCCCGACGAATAGGATCACGACCTCTGCCAGGACCGCGAGCGCCGCCGGCACCTCGACGATCAGCCGTAGCCAGCGCTCCAGCCCCTCGCCGCGCGGGGCAGGCGTCGCGATCTCCAACTGCGCCGCGATGTCGCTCGGCAGCGCCAGCGTCACGCGAGCCCTCCGACGATCGTCTCCAGCACCTTCCAGTTCTCCTCGCCGAACTTGCCGCGCCATTCCTTGTAGAAGCCGGCATCCGACAGGCCCTTGCGGAAGGCCGCCTTGTCGACGGCCTCGAAGGCGAGCCCCTTGGCGACGAGCTGATCCTTCAGCGAGGCGTTCAGCTTCACCGTGTCCTCGCGCTGCTCGATGGCGGCCCGGTCGAACTCCCGGCGCACGATCGCCTGCAGGTCGGTCGGGAGGGCGTTGACGGCCCGACGGTTGCCCAGGATGAAGAACGGGTCCCAGATGTGGTTCGTCTCGGAGACGTATTTCTGGACTTCGTACAGCTTGCCGGCCTCGATCGTCACGAGCCCGTTCTCCTGCCCGTCGACGAGCTTCGTCTGAAGCGCCGTATAGAGCTCGTTGAAGTTGATCGAGGTCGGGTTGGCGCCGAGGGACTTGAACAGCGAGGTGAAGATCGGCGAGACCGGCACGCGAATCCGGTATCCCGCGAGATCGGCCGGCGTCCTGATCGGCTTCGCGGCCGAGGTGATCTGGCGAAACGTGTTGTCGGCGGGCTTGGCCACCACGATCGCGCCCGCCTTCTCGATCTGGGTCGCGATGAGCTTGCCCAGATCTCCGTCCATGGCTTTCCACACCTGGGTGTAGTCGCTGAACGCGAAGCCTACATTCGCGAGCGCCGTCACGGGCGAGATCGTCGAGATCACCGAGCCCGCGATGTTGAGGAACTCGATGCCGCCGCTGCGCACCTGCGTCAGGAGGTCGGTGTCGGAGCCGAGCTGGCTTGCGGGGAAGAACTTGAGCTCGAGCCGTCCGCCGCTGGCCTCCTGGGCGCGCTTGCAGGCCTCCCCGAGGCGCGTGTTGATCGGCTGCGTCAGCGATTGCCCGGTCGCGACCTTGTAGCTGAACTCCGCGGCCCGCGCCGGACGCGTCCGGATCGCCACGAGAGGGACCGCGCCCGCGCCCGCGAGAAGGGCGCGACGTGACAGGCCGTGGGCCGGCTGATTGTGCTTGCTCATCTGTGTTCCACCCTGTTCTGCCATGCGACGCGCCGGAGGCGATCGCGCATAGTCCGTGTTGTTGATGCCGTGAGCGTCGAACGGCGTGCCGCTGGAGGTCGCGGAGACGTTTCGCGCTGAGTATCGCGGTTTTCTCGCTCCTCCGTCGTGGGCAGGGCTTTCAGCGTCGGGACCTTCCCTCGCCGCTGTAGCCTGAGACTTGTCGATACCGTTGGCGAGGTTTTCTTGGGTGAGACGGTATGAACCCCTTCCGCGAGCGACAATTTAGTTTTTGACCATGTCTTTGTAGACAGACTAAATCATCGCGATGCAGCCTCCTCTCCGCGCCATCAGCGTGTTCAACGCCGTCGCACGCAGCGGCAGCATCACGCGTGCCGCCGAAGACCTGCACGTGACGCCTTCCGCGGTCAGCCAGCAGATCCAGTCGCTCGAGGCGCAGCTCGGGACGGCGCTGACCGTGAAAGTCGGCCGCAACGTCGTGCTGACGGAGGCAGGCGAGCGCTACTTCCAGATGATCGGCCGCGAGGTCGACCGCATCGCGGAGGCGACCGACTGGGTTCGTGGGTTCCGGTCGGGCACCACGCTCGTGGTGCGGGCGGCCCCGAGCCTGTCGGCCAAATGGCTGCTGCCCCGTCTGCACGACTTCGTGGCGGCGCATCCCGACATCGAGGTGAGGCTCGACGGGACGAACGAGCCGACGAACTTCGGCAAGGAGAACGTCGACATCGACATCCGCCACGGGCGAGGGGACTGGCCCGGCCTCTTCGTGGAGGGTCTCGCGGAGGAGATGTTCTTCCCGCTCTGCTCCCCGCGGATCGCGGAGCCCGCCAGCCTCCCGGCCCCGGAACTGGGCGCCCAGCGGCTCATCCATTCCGTGAAGTCGCAGATGCAGTGGACGCAATGGTTCGGCCACGCCGGCGCGCAGCCGGTGGAGCGATGGCGGCGCGTGCTCTTCGACCGCTCGCACATGGCCATCGACTACGCGGTCGGCGGCGGCGGCATCGCGCTGGAGAGTAACCTGATGGCCTGGCGGGAACTGGCCCAGGGGACGCTCGTGTGTCCGGTGCGCGATGCACCCGTGCTGCCGATGACCACGCAATGGATCGTGTGCCCGCACGAACACCTGCGGCGCGGCAAGAACCTGATCTTCCTCAACTGGGTGCGTGTGCAGCGCGATGCTTGGGCGGAGACGTGCTTCAGGGGCGACATCCGTTAGCTCAGCTAAAGTTTTCCCGCGAAAAACTCGATTGAGGCACGCGCGTCCCGAAGCCTAACGTCCGCGCATCCGGCCGAAGCCGCCGGGCTCGGCGCGCCCGACCGTCGTCCAAGCCGACGCGAGACCCGTCGATCCGACATGAACCTTCCGGGAAGGACTCAAACGTGAACCTCTCCTCTATGCTCGCGCAACGCGCCTCCGGCGGCCGTCCCGTCCGCATCGGCCTGATCGGAGCGGGCAAATTCGGCTCCATGGTGCTCGCGCAGGCGCAGCGCATCGCGGGTCTCCACGTCGTCGGCATCGCGGATCTCGATCCGCAGAAGGCGAAGGCCTCGCTCGCGCGCGTCGGCTGGCCGGCCGAGCGCTACGCGGCGACCTCGCTCGGCGACGCGGTCAAGACCGGTCGCACGGCCGTCGTCGGCGACGCTGCCGACCTGTTTGCCTGCTCCGAGATCGAGTGCGTCATCGAGGCGACCGGCCATCCGATCGCGGGCGTGCGCCACGCGCTCGGCGCGATCGAGTCCGGCAAGCACGTCGTGATGGTGAACGTGGAGGCGGACGTGCTGTGCGGCCCGATCCTCGCCGAGAAGGCCCGGGCGAAGAACCTCGTCTACTCGATGGCCTACGGCGACCAGCCCGCCATCATCTGCGAACTCGTCGATTGGGCACGCTCCTGCGGCTTCGAGATCACGTCGGCCGGCAAGGGCATGAACTACGAGCCGCGCTATCGCTACTCGACGCCGGACACCGTCTGGGGCTTCTTCGGGTGGAGCGAGGAAGAGGTCGCGAAGGGTGACTTCAACCCCAAGATGTACAATTCATTCACGGATGGCACGAAGGCGGCGATCGAGATGGCGGCGGTCGCGAACGGCACCGGGCTCGATTGTCCGGACGACGGGCTCGCGTTTCCGCCGACGGGGTTGCAGGACCTCGCCCGCGTGTTCCGTCCCGTGGCGGATGGCGGGCGTCTCGCGCGCTCTGGCCTCGTGGATATCGCGGCGAGCCAGGAGCCGGACGGCCGCGAGGTGCACAACAACATCCGCTACGGCGTGTTCGTCACCTTCAAGGCCGACAGCGAGTACACCCGCGCCTGCTTCAAGCAGTACGGGCTCCTGACCGACCCGTCCGGCTGGTACGCGTCGATGTGGCGGCCGTTCCACATGATCGGGCTCGAGACGAGCGTGAGCGTGCTGTCGGCGGTCCTGCGCGGCGAGCCGACCGGCTCCTCGCTCACCTTCCGGGGCGACGCGGTCGCGACCGCCAAGACCGACCTGAAGGCAGGCGAGATGCTGGACGGGGAGGGCGGCTACGCCGTGTGGGCGAACGCCATCCCGGCGCAGAAGAGCCTCGCGGTCGGCGGGCTCCCGATCGGGCTCGCGCACAACGTTCGGCTGAAGCGGGCGGTGGCGCGGGACACGGCCGTGACCTTCGCGGACGTCGAACTCGTCAACGATCTCGACGTCGTGGGGCTGCGCCGCGAGATGGAGGACGGCGCCCGGCTGCCCGCCAAAGCGGCGGCCTGACGCTGACGAGGTCGGGCCCGCTCCTCAGTGAGGCGCGGGTCCGACCCGATCGAGGCGGGTCCTCGCCTCCCGGGCGACCGCCTCGGGCGTGATCCCGAAATGGCGGAAGAGCGCGTCGCCCGGTCCTGACGCCCCGAAGCCCGTCATGCCCACGAACCCGCCGCGTTCCCCGATCCAGCGGTCCCAGCCGAGACGAACCGCCGCCTCGACCCCGACCCGCACCGTGCCGGGTCGCAGAACCTCCTCGCGATAGCTGTCGTCCTGGGCCTCGAACAGCTCGAAGGACGGCATCGACACGACGGCCGCCGGGCAACCCTGCTCCGCCAGGATGCTCCGCGCCGCCAGCGACACCGCGACCTCCGAGCCGGTCGCGATGAGCGTGACGCGGCGCGAACCGCCTTCCGCCTCGGCCAGCACGTAG
>CAHJXE010000013.1 GCA_903644085.1 Hyphomicrobiales bacterium | reverse complement strand
TACGCGCAGCCTCAGGCGATGGGCGGCGGCGGGGGCTTCCTGCGCGGCGCGCTGACCACGGCGGCGGGCGTCGCGGGCGGCATGGTGGTCGGCAACGCGCTGATGAACGCCTTCTCGGGCGGGCACCATCAGACGCTCGGCGGCTTCAGCGGCGCCGACATGTCCTCGATGGGCTTCAGCGGCACCGATGCCGGCGGGTTCGGCGACGGTGCGTTCGGGGGCGCCGACGCGGGCGGCTACCAGAACGCGTCCTTCGCCGACGGCGGCAACGCCTTCGACGAGGGCGGCGGCCAGGATGCGGGCGGCTTCCAGGACGCCTCGTTCGACGACGGCGGCAGCGACTTCGGCGGCGGGGGCGATTTCGGCGGCGGCAGCGACGATTCAAGCTGGTCGTAAGGGGTCTCGCCGACCTCGGCCGTCATCCCGGGGCGCCGAAGGCGAGCCCGGGATCCAGCCCGACTCTCGAGCCGCTCGATGCTCCGGATCTGCGCCGCGACGTTCGGCGTCGCGGCGCGTCCGGGATGATGGCGATCAGATCACCTTGACGCGCGTGCCGACGCCGACGCGCTCGTAGAGGTCCATCACGTCCTCGTTCATCATGCGGATGCAGCCCGACGAGACGTTCTGGCCGATCGTGTACGGCTCGTTCGTGCCGTGGATGCGGTAGAGCGAGTCGCCGAGATACATCGCGCGGGCGCCGAGCGGGTTCGCCGGCCCGCCTTCCATGTGGCGTGGCAGGTCCGGCCTGCGCTTGATCATCTCGGGCGGCGGCGTCCAGCCGGGCCATTCCGCCTTGCGGGTGATCGTCTTCATGCCGGCCCAGGCGAAACCCGGCCGGCCGACCCCGATACCGTAGCGCAGCGCCTGGCCGCCGCCCTGGACGAGGTAGAGAAACTTCGAGGGCGTATCGATCACGATCGTGCCCGGAGCCTCACCGCCCTCGTAGGCGACAGCCTGCTTGCGGTAGATCGGGTTGGGCTCGCCCCGCACGACCGCCTCGGCGGGCGCGGAGGGGAGCGCCGCCATGCGTCGGCGCGGCTGCGGATCCGCGAACGGGTCCTCCATCGGATCGAGCTGCTCGTAGCCGCGTCCGGCATCCGGGTCCATGCGCGCGCTTCGGGATGCCTGCCGGGCCTCGCGTCCGGTCATCAACATCTCGATGAAGCCGCCGCCGTAGCGACCGGACGCGGGTTGGCCGTAGCCGGACTGGCCGTAGCCGGTCTGGCCATAACTTTGGGCGAAGGCCGGCGCTGAGGCGACGCCGAGCGTCGAGACGAGTGCGGCGGCGAACACGGCACGTTTCGGGATGACATGGAGCATGGGCGACTTTCGGGCGCGGTGCCGATCTCGGCCCCTGGGCCGCTCGACGCGTCCCCAAGATCGCTCGGTCTCCTGTCCGATCCGTGAAACGAGCCGGCCAAGAGCCTTCAGGCGCTCGGGAATCCGTCGTCACGGTTACCCGCCACTTGCGAAAGCCGGTTAATTCCTCCCGAACAAATATGTTGTAACGTACTCTGCATGTGGTGAGATCATTCGTGCACTGTTCACCTCAGGGTGGTGTTTCCGGGCGGATCTCAGGCATGCCAGCTCCGACGAGACCTTACAGGATCGAGGCGACGGGCCTGTCGCGACGGGCGCGGCCCGACGCGCCGGCCGCTCTGCCCGAGCCGGCCACGGCGCCGGCCGGTTCCGCGCCGGACGGGTTCGAGCTCCGCCGTATGCGCGGCGAGTTCGTCGTCATGAAGAGCGCGATCGACGCCGCCAAGAACGAGATCGCGACGCTTCAGGCCTCCAGCCAGGGCGCCTCCGGCGTTCACCGGGCGGCCGTCGAACTCGACGCGGTCGTGTCGGAGACAGAGCGCGCCACCACGACGATCCTCGAGGCCGTCGAGGAGATCGAACAATCGGCGAACATGCTGCTCGCGGCTGGCAGCGCCGCGGGACGGCTGGACCCCGTGGGGGCGATCCTCGACCGGGTGCTGACGCTCTACGAGGCCTGCAACTTCCAGGACGTGACGGGGCAGCGCATCAGGAAGGTCGTCTCGACCCTCCAGTTCGTCGAGGAACGCCTGGACGCGGTGATCGGCCTGTGGGATCCCTCCGACATCGCGCCGCCTCACGACGACCTGCTCGCCGGGCCGGCCGCCCCGGGCGAGACCGGTCACGTCTCCCAGACCGATGTGGACCTCTACTTCCCCCCGCGCCGACGAGCTCCCGGAGAGAGCTGAGATCCGCTCAATCCGCGACCGCGAGTTGCGCGGCCTTCGCGACCCTGACGGGGATCGACTTCGCGGCCGGCACCTTCGCCTGCTCGTCGTGGTGCCAGAGCGGGATCAGCACGTTGAGCTCGGGGTAGTAGCCCGCGCAGTTCCCCTCCGGGATGTCGTACTTGACGACGCGCAGCCCCTTCACCTCGCGGGCGTACTCGTCGCCCGCCTCGGTCACGATGTCGATGGTCTCGCCGTCCTCGAGCTGAAGCCGCGCGATGTCGTTCCCGTTCATGAACAGCACCATGCGGGTGCCTTTCACGCCCCGGAAGCGGTCGTGGTAGCCGTAGATGGTCGTGTTGAACTGGTCGTTCGAGCGGATCGTGATGAGGTCGAGCACGTCGCGCCGCGCCGAGGTCATGTCCGGATCGGCCTCGAGCCCCGTCGGGGCCATGAAGTTGGCCTTGCCGGTCTTCGTGTCCCACTTGCGCTCGCGCGCGGCCAGCGGCTTGTGGACGCCGCCCGGCTCGAACAGGCGCTTGTTGAAGTCGTGGAACTTCTCCGGGTAGGTCGCCTCGATGGCGTCGCGGACCCGCGCGTAATCCGCGACCCAGAAATCCCAGTCGACCCGCGGGTTGTGCGGCAGCGTCGCCTTGGCGAGCTCCGCCACGATCCAGGGCTCGGACCTGACCGCGTCGCTGACCGGCGTCGCGACGCCGCGCGAGCCGTGGAAGCAGGAGGTCGAGTCCTCCATCGACACCGCCTGGGGGCCGGAGGCCTGCTGGTCGACCTCGATGCGCCCGAGGCAGGGCAGGATGTAGGAGACCTCGCCGTGCACGAGGTGGGAGCGGTTGAGCTTGGTGGAGATCTGCACCGTCAGCCGCATCCGGCGCCAGGCGGGCTCCATGCGCGACGTGTCGGGGACGGCGCGCACGAAGTTGCCGCCGAGCGACACGAACGCCTTCACGGTGCCGGCCACGATGCCCTCGCAGGCCTCCACCGTGTTCATCCCCGTGTCGCGCGGCGGCTCGAAGCCGTACATCTCCTTCAATCGGTCGAGCGGCACGAGCTCCGGCTTCTCCGAGATGCCGACGGTGCGCTGGCCCTGCACGTTCGAGTGGCCGCGCACGGGGCAGATGCCGGCGCCGGGCTTGCCGATATTGCCGCGCAGGAGCAGCAGGTTCACCAGCATGTTGACGGTCTCGACGCCCTTGCGGTGCTGCGTCAGCCCCATGCCGTAGATGCCGATGACGTTGTTCGATCGCGCGTAGACGGCGGCGGCCGCCTCCAGGGCCTCGCGCTTCAGACCGGAGCGCGCCTCGAGCGCCGGCCAGTTCTGGCCATCGCAGAACGCCACGAAGTCGTCGAGCCCGTGCGTGTGCTCGGCCACGAACCCGATGTCGATGATGCGCGGGCGGCCCTCCGCCACGGCCTCGCGGTCGGCCGCGATCAGCGCCTTGCACATGCCGGTCAGCGCCGCGATGTCGCCGCCCGTCTTCACCTGGTGGTACTGCGTCGAGATCTGGGTCGAAGACCTCGTGAGCATCTCGATCGGGCTCTGCGGGTTCGTGAACCGTTCGAGCCCGCGCTCGCGCAGCGGGTTGAAGGTGATGATCGGCACGCCGCGCTTGCGGGCGTCCTGCAGCGGATGCAGCATCCGGGGCGCGTTCGAACCCACGTTCTGCCCGAAGAACAGGATCAGGTCGGTCGCCTCGAAATCCTCCAGGATCGTGGTGCCGACCGGCACGCCGATCGATTGGGGCAGCGCGACCGAGGTCGATTCGTGGCACATGTTCGAGGAGTCGGGCAGGTTGTTGTGCCCGTACATGCGCGCGTAGAGCGCCCACATATACGACGTCTCGAGCGAGGCGCGGCCGGACGCGTAGAAGACGGTCTCCCGCGGGTTCATCGCCTTCAGCTCGCGGCCGATCTCCGCGAAGGCGTCCGCCCAGGAGACGAGCTTGTACTTGTCGCTCGAGGGGTCGTAGCGCATCGGGTGCGTCAGGCGGCCCTTCTCCTCCAGGTCGTAATCCGGCCAGGTGAGGAGTTCCGTCACCGAGAACTTGTCGAAGAAGGCGGGCGTGACCCGCTTCGAGGTCTGCTCCCAGGCGGTCGCCTTGGCGCCGTTCTCGCAATACTCGAAGGGCAGGGGCTTGGCGGGCTTCGGCCACGCGCAGGACACGCACATGAAGCCGTCGGGCTTGTTCTGGCGCAGCAGCATCGCGTTGCCGGAGAGCGGGATGCGCTCGCGCAACAGGATGTCGGCCAGCGACTTCGCCGAGCCCCATCCGCCCGCCGGGTCGGTGTAGGCTTCGATCTTGGTCTCGCTCATGACGTGTCCGGAACCGGCGGCGCGCCAGCTTGGTCAAACTGCTCCCCGAGAGGTGTCGTTCCGGCCGATCCCCGTTTCGTTATCGGATGACCGATGCTCTACTCGGACGTTCTCTGCGGCAGCCCCGCCATCTTCTGGGCCGCGTGCAGCAGTTCGACCGGCAGCATCGCGATGATCGTGCTGTTATGCTCGACCCCGATCTCGGTCAGCGTTTGGAGCCGCCTGAGCTCCAGCGCCCCCGGCGCCTGCCCGATCGTGGTCGCGGCCTCCGCGAGCTTCTGGGCGGCCTCGTTCTCGCCCTCCGCCTTGATGATCCGCGCGCGCTTCTCGCGGATGGCCTCGGCCTCGCGGGCGATCGCCCGCTGCATCTGCTCGGGGATGTCGACGTCCTTGAGCTCGACGGCGTCGATCTCGATCCCCCACCGGCCGGCGGCGGTCGATAGGAGGTCCTGGAGGCGCCGGTTGATCGCGATGCGGTCCTTCAGCATCTGGTCGAGGTCGCTCTGGCCGATCGCGTCGCGCATGCCGGTCTCGGCCGCCTGCACCACGGCGGCGCGCCAGGACTCGACGGAGGTCACGACGCGCACGGGGTCGACCGCGCGGTACCACAGGACCGCGTTGACCCGGACCGCGACGCCGTCGCGCGTGATCGTCTCCTGCGTCTCCAACTGCACCGTCACGGTGCGGGTATCGACCTTCACCACGCGGTCGACGAAGGGTACCAGCCAGTACCAGCCCGGTCCCTTGGTGGGGCCGAGCCGCCCGAGCCGGAACAGCACGCCGCGCTCGTATTCCTGATTGATCCCGAAGGTCTTGAGCGCGAGCGCGACCGCCACCACGAGGAGGGCCAGCGGAACGAGAGCGATGGTCATGGCGGCCTCCGGGCCACGCGGATCGTGGAGCGCGCGGCCCGCATCAGATGCGCCTGCGACGCCCCGGCCGCAACAGGGCCGGCGGCCGTTCGGACGTTCGTCGCGAACCATCGCGGCCGGGCCGTTCACCGCCTGTTCAACGGAACCGAGGCGTAGGGTAAGCGCATTCACATGTGCCGAGATTGGACGAGGATCGTGATGAGAATACGCCTGATCGCCGCGGGGCTGATGATCGTGGCGCCCTTGCTGGCGGCGCCCTTCGCGGTCTCGCCCGCATCTGCGCAGATTCAGCTCAACGTGTGCGGTGCGCCCCCGCTGCCGCCCTGCGGACCCCGCCGCGGCCCGCCGCCCGAATACGATCCGCGCTACGACCGCCGGCGCGACTATTACGATGACGGAGATCGCGATTTCGGCCGGATCTGCCGCACCCGCTACGAGCGCTGCCGCGTCGAGCCGCGTCCGATGGGCGGGCGCTGCTCCTGCACGAACGATGATGGCGAGGACGTGATCGGCCGCGTCGTGCGCTGACCGGGAGGCCGGTCACGCCGTGCGGCGTGACCGGCTCGAGCCCCATGCCGGGCGTCGATCAATAGCCCTCGTCGCCGCCTTCGAGCCCGGACGAGACACCGCCGCCGTAGCCGCGCTGACTATCGCCGCCGTTGCGGACGCTTCTCTGCCCGTAGCCGCCCTGCTGGCCATACCCGCCGCCGGAGCTGTTCCGCTGCCCGTAGCCGCCCTGCCCGCCGTAGCTGGTTTGCCGGCCGTAGCCGGTTTGCCGACCATAGCCGCCTCCGTAGCTGCTCTGCCGGCCGTAGCCGCCGCCGAAGCCTCCGGTGACGCCACCGACGACGGCGGACGCCCCGCCCAACCCGGCCGACGCGACCTCACCGGCGCCGCCCAACAGGCCGCCTCCGAACAGGCCACCCCCGAAGGAGGCGCCCCCGAAGGAGCTCCCGCCGATCGGCACCCAGCCGCGGCTCGCGGCCGAGACCTGCACGGTGTGCGAGCGCGTGCCGTAGACGGCCGGCACGGCGACCGGCACGACCTGCTCGGCGCTGACCTGGACCGTGCGCTGGCGGGTGGCGTAGCGCGGGGGCACGTCGACCCAGCAGCCGACCGCGCGGCCGTAGCCGTCGCGCGTCACCTGCCAGGTCCGGCCGCCGGGGCTGACCATCACGGTCTCCGAGACCTGGCCGTACTCGGCCGGGATCACCCGCGCATAGGTCCGCGGCGCGCGCAGCAACACCTGCTCCTGCACCGTCTCGTACTGGGCGGGCGTATATTCCTCGCGATAGCATTGGGAGCCGCCGCAGCCGCCTGCGAGCGCCGGCGAGGCCGCGATGCCCAATACTCCCATCATCGTTAATCTGATCGACATCTTCATCTGACGCATTCCCTCGCCCGCATTGTCCGGGGCTTGCAGGCTAAGAACGTAACAGACCTGGCATCTGCAAGTACAAGCCTCCGCTAGGGTTAAGCGTGCGATAGGTCTGACGACCTCCCGGCCTGAGGGGACTCGTTGCCTTCGGGGCTGCTTTGGTCCAAGCGTCCCGCGTGTGTGTGAGCATCTCGGGTTCGACATGGCGAAGTGGGTCTACACGTTCGGGGACGGCAAGGCCGAAGGGCAATCGAGCATGCGCGACCTGCTCGGGGGCAAGGGCGCGAACCTCGCCGAGATGTCGAACCTCGGCCTGCCGGTGCCGCCCGGCTTCACCGTCACCACGGGCGTGTGCACCTATTTCTACGATCACGACCGCACCTACCCGCCGGAGCTGAACGCCGAGATGGAGGCCGCGCTCGGCCTCGTCGGCGGCATCGCGGGCAAGTCCTTCGGGGACGCCGCGAACCCGCTCCTCGTCTCGGTGCGGTCGGGCGCGCGCGCCTCCATGCCCGGCATGATGGACACCGTCCTGAACCTCGGTCTCAACGACGCGACGGTCGAGGCGGTGGCGTCGGCGGCCGGCGACCGGCGCTTCGCCTACGACAGCTACCGACGCTTCATCACGATGTACTCGAACGTCGTGCTCGGCATCGGGCACCACCATTTCGAGGAGGCACTCGAACTCTACAAGGATCGCCAGGGTTTGACGCTCGACACGGACCTCGAGGCCGAGGATTGGGCGACCCTGATCACGCGCTACAAGGCGATCGTGCAGGCCGAGCTCGGACACGGCTTCCCGCAGGACCCGCACGAGCAGCTCTGGGGCGCGATCGGGGCCGTGTTCGGCTCCTGGATGAACGCGCGGGCGATCAAGTACCGCGAGCTGAACGACATCCCGGCCTCCTGGGGCACGGCGGTCAACGTCCAGGCCATGGTGTTCGGCAACATGGGGGAGACCTCGGCGACGGGCGTCGCCTTCACGCGCAACCCCTCGACGGGCGAGAACGCGCTCTACGGCGAGTTCCTCATCAACGCGCAGGGCGAGGACGTGGTGGCGGGCATCCGCACCCCGCAGGACATCACGGAGGCGGCCCGGGTCGCGTCGCGCTCCGACAAGCCCTCCATGGAGCGCGCCATGCCGGAGGCCTATGCCGAGCTCGTGCGGATCTACGGCATCCTCGAGCACCATTACCGCGACATGCAGGACATGGAGTTCACCGTCGAGACGGGGAAGCTCTGGATGCTGCAGACGCGCGGCGGCAAGCGCACCGCCAAGGCGTCGCTGCGCATCGCGGTCGACCTCGCGAGCGAGGGCCTGATCACGCAGGACGAGGCCGTGATGCGCATCGACCCCGCGGCGCTCGACCAGCTGCTCCACCCGACGATCGACCCGAAGGCGGAGCGCCACGTCCTGACGACCGGGCTGCCCGCCTCGCCCGGCGCGGCGTCCGGCGAGGTGGTGTTCTCCTCCGACGAGGCCGAGGCCGCGAAGAAGGCCGGCCGCAAGGTCATCCTGGTGCGCGTCGAGACGAGCCCGGAGGACATCCACGGCATGCACGCCGCCGAGGGCATCCTGACGACGCGCGGCGGCATGACCTCGCACGCGGCGGTCGTGGCGCGCGGCATGGGCAAGCCCTGCGTGTCGGGCGCCGGCACCATCCGGGTCGACTACGCGGCGAAGACCTTCGCGGTCGCCGGCACGACGGTGCGCGGCGGCGAGATCGTGACGATCGACGGCGCGACCGGGCAGGTGCTGAAGGGCCGGGTGAAGATGCAGGAGCCGGAGCTGTCCGGCGAGTTCGCGACGCTGATGGAGTGGGCCGATGCCTCGCGCAAGCTGAAGGTGCGCACCAACGCCGACACGCCGACGGACGCGCGCACCGCGCGCGGTTTCGGCGCGGAGGGGATCGGGCTCTGCCGCACCGAGCACATGTTCTTCGAGGGCGACCGGATCGTGGCGATCCGCGAGATGATCCTGGCGGACGACGTCGAGGGTCGCCGTGCCGCGCTCGCGAAGCTGCTGCCCTACCAGCGCGCCGACTTCGTCGAGCTGTTCACCATCATGAGCGGGCTGCCGGTGACGATCCGCCTGCTCGACCCGCCGCTGCACGAGTTCCTGCCGCATACCGACAAGGAGATCGCGGAGGTCGCGGCCCAGACGGGCCTAGCGCCCGAGAAGCTGCGCCGGCGCGCGAGCGAGCTGCACGAGTTCAACCCGATGCTGGGCTTCCGCGGCTGCCGCCTCGCGGTCGCGTTCCCGGAGATCGCCGAGATGCAGGCCCGGGCGATCTTCGAGGCCGCCGTCGAGGCCGGCCGGGCGACCGGCGCGCCGGTCGTACCCGAGGTGATGGTGCCGTTGATCCTCGGCCGGACCGAGTTCGACCTCGTGAAGGCGCGCATCGACGCGATGGCGGCCCTCGTGTCGAAGGAGGCCGGCGTCCAGCTCGCCTATCAGGTCGGCACCATGATCGAGCTGCCGCGCGCCTGCCTCAAGGCGGGCGAGATCGCCGAGACGGCGGAGTTCTTCTCCTTCGGGACGAACGACCTGACGCAGACGGCGCTCGGCATCTCGCGTGACGACGCCGCGACGTTCCTCGGCTCCTACACCGCGAAGGGGATCCTCGCGGCCGACCCGTTCGTGACGATCGACGTCGAGGGTGTCGGCGAGCTCGTCCGCATGGCGGTCGAGCGCGGCCGCCGGACGCGGCCCGACATCAAGCTCGGCATCTGCGGCGAGCACGGGGGCGACCCTGCCTCGGTGCGCTTCTGCGGGTCAGTCGGGCTCGACTACGTGTCGTGCTCGCCCTACCGCGTGCCGATCGCCCGGCTCGCGGCCGCCCAGGCGGCGATCGGCGGGCAGACCGCCAGCCAGGCCTAGGCGCTCGTTTGAAACGAGATCTGCAAGCCCTCACCTCCTCATCCTGAGGTGCGGAGCGAAGCGGAGCCTCGAAGGACGCACAAGGGTGGTGCGTGCTTCGAGGGCCGGCTGCGCCGGCCACCTCAGCATGAGGAGCGGGGGGAAATAATGCCGAACGGGCTTCAAGGACGACGCTCAGTCGTCGTCGAGGCCGAGCCGGCGCCGCTCGATCTTCTGGTTGATGCGCAGCCGGTCGCGCTCCATCTCGTGGCGGCGGTCGAGCTGGTCTCGTGCGTAGTCGCGCGCCTCGTCGTCCGACAGGCCGTAGGGGACGGGCGCCGGCGCGACGCGCACGCGGAGCGGGTAGCCGGGACTGCCGTAGCCAGGTCCGCCGTAGCCCGGGCCGCCGTAGGTCTGTGCGAGCGCGGCCGAACCGACGAGCGTCGTGGTGGCCAGCGCGATGAGGATAGTCTTCATGACGATCTCCTGTGCCGGCATGGTTAACGCGGGTGCCGCCCAGGCGTTCAGTCGCGCCGCCGCGCGGCCGTGATCTCGACCTCGACCTTGAACTCCGGCCGGGTGAAACCCGACACGATGACGAGCGTCGACGCGAAGGCGCTGCCCGCCACGTAGCGGCCGCGCACCTCTCCGTAGACCGGAAAATACGCTCGGTCGGTCACGTAGGCGGTAAAGCGGACGACGTCGGCGAAGCTCATACCGGCGTCCGCCAGGATCACCGCCAGGCTCTCGAAAATCAGGATGCACTGCTCGCGCGGGTCTTCCGGGATCGCGCCGTCCGGCGCGAGCCCGAGCTGGCCCGAACTCACGAGGAGCTCGAACCCCGCCGGGACCAGGAGGGCGTGGCTGTAGCGCGCGAGCGGGGGCGGGATCGCGGCCGGGTTGATCGGGCGCGGCTGGTCTTGGGTCATCGATGTTCCCGCGGTACATGACCTGCGTAGCCATCCGGGGCGCTTCGGCCAAGCGTTCGGGCCGGGAGTTTCCATGCCCATCGTGACGATCCCCGACGCGCCGGCCTACCGGATCGTCAACGCGCGAGTTCCGCGCGACCTCGCGTGGTGGAGCGACGAATTCGCCGCCTCCTCGCGCGAATTCGTGCATTGCGAGATCGTGGTCGATCGGGGCCGGATCGCGCATCTGGGATACCCCGCCGAACCCGGCGACCTGCCGGTCGTCGACGGGCGCGACGGCATCGCGCTGCCCCGCTTCGTCGACATGCACACCCATATCGACAAGGGCCACATCGCAGGGCGCGCGCCCAACCCGGACGGCACCTTCGCGGGCGCGATCGCGACGGTGCGGCAGGACCGCGAAGCCAACTGGAGCGCCGCCGACGTGCGTCGGCGCATGGACTTCGCGCTCCGCTGCGCCTTCGCGCACGGCACCGGGACGCTGCGCACCCACATCGACTCGGTCGCCCCCCAGGCGGAGATCTCCTGGCCGGTCTTCGCCGAGATGCGAGAGGCGTGGCGCGACCGCATCGCGCTCCAGGCCGTCGCCCTGTTCCCTTACGACATGGTGGTCGACGACCCTGCCCAGTTCGACGCGCTGGTGACCCTGGTCGCGCGGCACGGCGGCGTGCTCGGCGGCCTCACCCACAAGGGCGAGGCGCCGGACGCCAAGCTCGACGTGGCGCTGGAGCGCATGTTCGCGGCCGCCTCGGCCCATGGCCTCGACCTCGACTTCCACGTGGACGAGAGCGCCTCGCCCGACGCGCGCAGCCTCGAGGTGATCGCGGAGGCCGTCGTCCGGCACCGCTTCACGGGCCGGGTCGTGGCGGGCCATTGCTGCTCGCTGGCGCTGGCCTCCGACGCGGATCGGGTGCGGACGATAGCGCGGGTCGCGGAGGCCGGGATCGCGGTCGTGTCGCTGCCGATGTGCAACCTGTACCTCCAGGACCGCGAGGCGGGCCGCACCCCGCGCTGGCGCGGCGTCGCGCCCCTCCACGAGCTCGACGCGGCCGGCGTCACGGTCGCGGTGGCGAGCGACAACACCCGCGACCCGTTCTACGCCTACGGCGACCTCGACATGATCGAGGTGTTCCGCGAGGCGACCCGCATCCTGCACCTCGACCACTCGGCCCGGCCCTGGACGCGCCTCCTCGGGGCCACCGCCGCCGAGATCATGCGGGTGCCGGAGCGCGGACTGATCCGCGAGGGCGCACCGGCCGACCTCGTGCTGACGGGCGCCCGCACGCTGCCCGAACTCGTGACGCGCCCGCAATCCGACCGCGTCGTGCTGGTCGCCGGCCGGCCGATCGACACGGCGCCGCCGGATTACCGCGAGCTGGGTTGAGGGCTCCGCCAGGCTCCCGCGCCCATCGATTGCCGATATATGCTGAAAACGATATGATCGCGAAATGGCGTGGCAGGTCGAATTGCTTGAGACCGCGAAGGCCGCACTGGGGAGGCAGCCTGCCGACATTCGAGTGAGCTTCTCGCGGATCGCCGCGATGATCGAGACGCACTGCCTTACCCGCATGCGGGAGCCGCACGTGAAGCACCTGAAAGGCCCTTTGTGAGAGATGCGGATGAAGGGACGCGACGGGATCGCCCGCGCTGCCTACGTTACCGCGAGCGGTTCGCGCGTCGTCGTCGTCCACGTCTTTCCGAAGAAGACGCAGAAGACCCCCCGACGGGAGATCGAGATCGCTCTCGAACGGGCGAAGGAGGTGATATGATCCAGCGATTGACGACCGCCCGCGAGCTGCATGACGCCTGGATGAGGGACGACCCGGACTATGCGGCCGCCTGGGACGCTTCCGAGGAGGAGTTCACCCTGGCGAATGCGCTGATCGCGGCACGAAGCCAAGCCAAGATGACCCAGGAGCAGGTGGCCGAGAAGATGGGAACGTCCCAGGCTTTCGTGGCTCGCCTGGAGCGGGCACGCGGCATGCCGTCCACGCGGACGCTTCAACGCTTCGCCGCCGCCACGGGATCGAAACTGCGCATCAGTTTCGCTCCCTTGCCTGACGCTCCCAAAGGCACGGGGCAGCGGTGAGGAGGCGTTGAGCGGACAAGGCGCAACCCTCACCCGGCGCACCTACGGTGCGCTCGACCTCTCCCTCCGGGAGAGGTGGGAGTCGAGCTTCAGGCCAGCCGGTCCAACCCGAACTTCGTCACGTCGTACAAGAGCTTGATGAACATCCCGACCGAGAACGCCGCGGTGACGCGTCCCTTCTCGGCCGTCGCGCGCGAGGCGTCGCCGGCCGCGCCCGACGGGTGCAGGTCCTGCGCGATCCAGCCGAAGGCCGTGACTCCCGTCGGGCGCAGCACGTCGAAGGTCTTCGCGATCTCGATCGAGGCGGGCGCGAAGTTCTCCGCCCTCTCCATGCGAACGAGGTCCGGCCGGAAATGCAGCATCAGCGAGGTCTCGATGTCGCCCGCGTGGATGCCGAAAGCCAACTCCTCGTCCGTGTAGAGTCCGGAAGGCCGGCCGAAGCGGCTCCACGAGCAGCCGACGACGAGCATCCCGAAGCGGACGCGCAGCTCGCGCGCCACGATCGAGATCAGGTCGACGTTGCCGCCATGCGAGTTGACCATGACGAGCTTGCGCAGGCCGGCCCGGTGCACGGCCTCGCCGATCTCCACCCAGGCGCGCAGCGCCGTCTCGGCCGAGAGCGTGATCGTGCCGGGCGAGCGCAGGTGCTCGTTCGATTTGCCGATCGCCTGGGTCGGCAGGATGAGGATCGTGAGGTCGTCCGGCAGGCGCGCCTTCAACTCGCCCACCATGCCCTCCGCGATGGCGGTGTCGGTCGCGACCGGCAGGTGCGGGCCGTGCTGCTCGATCGCGGCGATCGGCCAGACGACGACGGTGGTCTCGGGGTCGAGCCCGAGGAACTCCTCGCTCGTCAGCTCGCTCCAGTGCAGCTTGCGCATGTTCGTCCCCCTCAAGTTCGTCCAGGTCCTCCTCCTGAAGTGCACCGCGTGGCGGGGCCTCGAAGGACGCACCAGCGCGTTGTGCGTACCACCTGGCCGGAGCCCGGCTGCGTGCTTCGAGGCCTGCCCCGCAGGCACCTCAGCATGAGGACGTGGAACCCGCCTTCTATCGTCCTCAAAACCGTGCCATGGCGCGCTCGACACGTGCCAGGAAGGCCGCACGGTCGGCGTCTGTCGCGACGTTCATGTGGTAGAGCGCGTGGTAGCGGGCCCTGACCCAGCCCCGCCCCATGAGCCGCAGGTAGCGCATCACCCATCTGCGCGGCGGATCGCCGACCGCGACGGCGCGCGTCCAGGGGCGGCCATAGGTCGTGATGCCGGCGAGCCGGCGATAGCCGAGCATGCGCCGCACGTTCGCCGGATCGCTGATGTCGAAGGCGACGCCCGGGATGAACAGCCGGTCGACGAAGCCTTTCAGCATGGCGGGCGGCCCGAAGCTCCAGACGGGGAACTGCACCACGAGCCCCTCCGCGGCGAGGAGCCGCCGGGCGTAGTCCTCCACCCCCGTCTGATTCAGCGTCGTGTCGTGGTAGCGGCGGCGCTCGTCGCCCGACAGCACCGGGTCAAACCCGTCCGCGTAGAGGTCGACCAAGTCGACCTCATGGCCCGCCCGCGCAAGGCCGGCCAGCGCGCGCGCCCGGATCGCGCCGTGAAAACTATCCTCCAACGGGTGGCAATAGACGTAGAGCACCCGCACCGGTCACGCCCCGGCGGCCACGAAGCTTCTCATCTTGCCGGGGTTCAGGAGCCCGCGCGGGTCGACCTTCGCCTTGAAGCCGAGCTGGTCGGCATCCGCCTTCTTGTGCCGCGTGCCGTCCTCCAGGGTCCAGACATGCGGGTTCGCGATCATGACGCCGTGCCGCTCGTGGATCGCGATGATCTCGGCCAGGCGCTCCTCGGTGGTGAAACGCACGATCGGCAGCGACGAGCAGGTGAGCCGCCCGCCGAAGCGCACGAATTCGAGGTGGTAGAGCACCTCGTCGCCGAACAGCTCGCGCATCTCGGCGACCGATTCGAGCAGCCGGTCGAACGGGAAGAGGCATTGGAGGTAGGTCACGCCGCGGTCCTGCTTGAGCCATTGCAGGGTCGTGTGGTTCCAGGTGTACTCGTAGAGCGGCTCCGCACCCGGCGCGTCGCTCGACGGGCGCTCGCAGGTGACGCGGCCCTTGGAGCCCAGCAGCGTGCGGAAGCTCTCCATGGAGGGCGCGGCGATCATCGCGATGATGATGCTTTGGCCGGCGGGGCAGAGGTCGGCGATGCCTGTGAGGTAGGGCGTGATCGGCGCGTCGATCGGGGTCACGAGCTTCTTCACGATGCCGTCCGCGAAGGCGAGTTCCTGCCCGAAGGTCACGGCCTCCCCGAAATCGTCGAACGCGATCACGACGTCGACCCAGTCCCAGGCGGGCGCGGTCGGCACCTCCAGCGCCACCACGATGCCGGTCGTGCCGTAGCCGTGGTTGATCGCCTGGACGTCGCGGCCGCGCAGCTCGATCACGCGAGGCTCGGCCTCCATCGTGACGACGCGCGCCGCGATGAGGTTGCCGGGGTCGCGCAGCACGCCCCAGGTGACGGATCCGATGCCGCCGGAGCCCCCGGCCACGAAGCCGCCGAGCGTCGCCATACGCTTCGTCGAGGGATGCATGCGCAGCTCGAAGCCCTCGGGCCGCAGCCGGGCGTCGAGCTCGTGCATACGGATGCCGGCGCCGGCCCGCACCGCGCCGGGCCTGATCCACTCGATCTGGTCGAGGCCGCTTACGTCGAGAAGGACGCCGCCCTCCAGCGGGACCGCCTGGCCGTAATTGCCGGTCGCGGCGGCCCGGACCGTCAGCGGGATATGCCTTGCGAAGCACGCGGCCGCGACGCGCACGACATCCGCCTCGTCGCGCGGCATCACGATGATATCTGCCGCTTTTCCGTGCAGCTGCCGGTTCAGGACCGGGCTGTACCAGAAGTAATCGCGCGAGCGGCGACGCACCACGACCGGCGTCCGCTCGGTCGGAACGTCGCCGATCGCCGCCACGAAGCCCTCGATATCGTAACGGGCGGGCGGCTCGGTCTGGACGGAGAAGCTGGCGGACATGGGTTCTCAGGAATCCGTGGTTGCTCGCGAATGCCGGAAGGTCGACGCAGGTTCCGTACCGTCGGCTGCGCCGCGGCACGGCGATTGCTCGCCCATCACCGCACGACGTATCAGGGCGGAACAGCCGGATGACCACGACACGATACCGCATCGATCGCCGGGCCGCGCTCGGCCTCATGGGAGGCGGCCTCGCGTCCACGCTGGTGGCGGTGCCGGGCGGCCGCGCCGCGGCGCAATCGCTGGACAAGGTCAGCTACCAGACGAACTGGCGCGCCCAGGCCGAGCATGGCGGCTTCTACTACGCGGTCGCGAACGGCATCTACAGGAAGCACGGGATCGATGCCGACATCCGCATGGGCGGCCCGCAGCAGAACCCCTCGCAGCTCCTGCTGGGCGGGCGGGTCGACATGATCATGTCGAGCTCGTTCGAGGCGATCAACTACGCGAAGGAAGGACTGCCCTTCCTGTGCATCGGGTCGATCTTCCAGAAGGACCCCCAGGTCCTGATCTCGCATCCTGGCGTCGGGCACGACACCCTGGCGGCGCTGAAGGGAGCGCCGATCCTGGTCGCGGCCGGCGGGCGCAACAGCTACTGGCCGTTCCTGAAAGCGAAGTTCGGCTTCAGCGACGAGCAGGTGCGGCCCTACACCTTCAACATGGCGCCGTTCCTGGCCGACCGGAACCTCTCGCAGCAGGGCTTCGTCTCGTCCGAGCCCTTCGTGATCATGAAGGCGGGCGTGAACCCGGTCGTGCATCTCCTCGCGGATTCCGGCTACGAGGCCTACAACACGACGATCAACATCTCCCGCAAGATGGTCGAGGAGAAGCGCGACGTAGTGCAGCGCTTCGTGAACGCCACGATCGAGGGCTGGGCCGAGTACATGAAGGACGGACCCGGCAACGCCGCCGCGTGGGCGCTGATCCGGCACGACAATCCCGACATGGACCAGGAGAAGATCGATTACGCGTTCAAGACCATGAAGGAACGCGGCCTCATCCAATCGGGCGTTTCGCTGAAGCTCGGCATCGGGGCCATGACGGACGCGCGCTGGCGAACCTTCTATGACGTGATGACCGAGGCCGGCGTCTTCCCGAAGGGGATCGAACTCGCGAAAGCCTACAGCCTCGACTTCATCAACAAGGGCTTGGCCATTTGAGTGCCCGGCTGGCCGATGCGGCGGCGAGCACCTCGCGGCCGCTGCTCAGCATCCGCGGCCTCTCCAAGGTCTTCGACAACGGCACGACCGCGCTCGCGCACGTCGACCTCGACCTTGCGACCGGCGAGTTCGTCAGCCTGCTCGGGCCCTCCGGTTGCGGCAAGTCCACGCTGCTGCGGCTCATCTCCGGCCTCGTGCGCCCGAGCTCCGGGACGGTCGCGTGGCCGGGTGAGGTGAGCGAGCCGGAACTCGGCTTCATCTTTCAGGAGCCGACGCTGCTGCCCTGGGCGACGACGCTCGTGAACGTCGTCCTGCCGCTGAAGCTCGCCGGCGTGAACCGGCGCGACGCGGAGGACCGGGCGGCCCGCATGCTCGCGCTGGTCGGGCTCTCGGGCTTCGAGCGCTCCTACCCGCGCGAGCTGTCGGGCGGCATGAAGATGCGCGTCTCGATCGCCCGGGGGCTCGTCACCCGGCCGAAGATCCTGCTGATGGACGAGCCCTTCGCGGCGCTCGACGAGATCACACGCCACAAGCTCAACGACGACCTCCTGCGGCTGTGGTGGGAGGAGCGCTTCACGGCCGTGTTCGTCACGCATTCGGTGTTCGAATCCGTCTACCTGTCCGGCCGCATCGTCGTGATGGCGGCGCGGCCGGGGCGGGTCGTGGCCGATCTCGACAACCCCGCGCCCTATCCGCGCGACGACCTGTTCCGCACCTCGGCCGATTATGCGCATCTGTGCCGCGTCGCGTCGGGCGCGCTGAAGGAGGCGATCGCCGCATGAGCCGGCTCCCGCTCGCGGGCGGCAACGCCCTCCTGGACGACGCGGCGGACGGCACGGATGCCGCCGCACGGCCCGCGATGGCGACGGAAAGGCGCGTTCTCGGGCTTAGGGCCGGCGCGTGGCCCGGCATCCTGGCACCGGTCGTCGTCGGCTTCCTCGGGCTGGCGCTCTGGCAGGCGCTGGTCGTCATCAAGGGCATTCCGCCCTACGTGCTGCCCGGGCCGTGGCTCGTCGCGCAGACGGTCGTGTCGGACTGGTCGACGCTCTCGGGCTCGCTCCTCGTCACGCTGGAGATCACGCTCGCGGCGCTGGTCGCGGCGGTCGTGGTGGGCGTCGCGCTCGCGATCCTGTTCGCGCAATCGCGGTGGATGGAGCGCGCGCTGTTCCCCTACGCGGTCGTGCTCCAGGTAACGCCGGTCGTGGCGATCGCGCCGCTGATCATCATCTGGGCGGACGACGTGAACCTGTCGCTCCTGATCTGCGCGTGGATCGTCGCGTTCTTCCCCATCCTGTCGAACACGATCCTCGGGCTGAACTCGGCCGACCACAACCTGGTCGCGCTGTTCCAGCTCTACCGCGCGGGCCGCTGGCAGACGATGCGCTACCTTCGCCTGCCGGCCGCGCTCCCGTATTTCCTCGGCGGGCTGAAGATCTCGGGCGGCCTCGCGCTGATCGGCGCCGTCGTGGCGGAGTTCGTGGCGGGCACCGGCGGCAGCGCGTCCGGCCTCGCCTACCGCATCCTCGAATCCGGGTTCCAGCTGCGCATCCCGCGCATGTTCGCGGCTTTGTTCCTCATCTCGGCATCCGGCGTCGCGATCTTCCTCGTGACGAGCTGGATCTCGCACCTGCTGCTGCGGCGCTGGCACGAGAGCGCGATGCGGCGGGAGACCTGAGCGTGGCGCTGACGTCGAGCCGCTACGGCAAGGGCCGGGTCCGCACGCTGCGGCTCGTGCGCGAGGGTGCGCGCCACGTGGTGCGCGAACTCACGTTGTCCGTCATGCTGGAGGGCGATTTCGACGGCGCATACACGGCCGGCGACAACCGGACATCGATCGCCACGGACACGATGAAGAACGTCGTGAACGTGCTGTCGCACCGGCACCCCGACGCCGGCAACGAGGCCTTCGGGGGAATCGTGGCGGCGTTCTTCCTGGACCGGTATCCCCAGGTCGCGTGCGCCGAGATCACCGCGCTGGAGACGCGCTGGACGCGTCTCGTGGCCGGCGGTCGGCCGCACGACCACGCCTTCACGCTCGACGGCAACGGCCGCCCGCTCGCCCACATCGTGGCCGATCGGCACGGCAGCGTGACCCAGTCCGGCATGACGGGCTTCACCTTCATGAAGACGACTGAGAGCGGTTGGAGCAATTTCCACGCGGACGAATTTCGCACGCTGCCGGACACCGACGACCGGATCGCCGCGACCAGCATGGACGCGACCTGGACTTGGGACCGGCCGCCGGACGACTACGCGGTCGTCAACGCCCGCATCCTCGAGCTCATGCTGGGCGTCTTCGCGGACACCTACAGCCGCAGTGTGCAGGACAGCATGTACCGGATGGGCGAGGCGGCGCTGGCCGCCGTGCCGGAGTTGCGCGAGGTGCGCCTCGCCATGCCGAACAAGCACTACATCCCGATCAACCTCGCGCCCTTCGGCATCGCGGAGAGCGGCACCGTCTTCCTGCCGACCGACGAGCCGCACGGGCAGATCGAAGCCGTGATCGGACGGGCGTGATAGGATCGAATGTCTGTTCGCTCGGCCAGGATCTCGACGTGGATCGATACCGCCTCCATTACTTCCCGGAATCCGGCAACAGCTACAAGCTCGCGCTCATGCTCACGCTCTGCGGGCAAACGTTCGAGCCCGTCTGGACAGATTTCGCTTCCCGGATGACGTGGACGGCCGAGTGGCGGCGGACCGTGAACCCGATGGGCGAGATACCGGTGCTGGAGGAGAACGGCGCGAAGCTGACCCAGACCGGCCCCATCCTCCTGCGGCTCGCCGAGAGGTTCGGCCGCTTCGGCGGATCGGACGACGCGGAGCGCTCGGAGGTGCTGCGATGGCTGTTCTGGGACAACCAGAAGCTGTCGGGCTACATGGCGACATATCGCTTCATGCGGACGTTCGCGCCGAACCCGGATCCCGCCGTGCTCACGTTCCTGCGGCGCCGGATCGACGACTTCCTGAGCATCGTGGGGCAGGGCGTCGCCGAACGCCCCTTCATCACCGGAGACGGTGCGACGGTCGCGGACCTCTCGATGTGCGCCTACCTGTCCTTTCCGGACGACGAGACGGGTTACGATCTCCGGACCGATCACCCCGCCGTCCACGCGTGGCTCGTGCGGATCTCCGGGCTTCCCGGCTGGAAGGCTCCCTACGACCTCCTGCCCGGCCAGCGGCTACCCAGGTTCGCCTGACGGTCCTGCCGCATCGGGATACCGGAACGGGTCCGGCCTGCGCGTCGCGTCGTAGACGCATTCGCCCGCCACGTAGGTGGCCCGCACGGCTCGGTCGTCGCCGAGCGTCATCAGCGTGAAGAGGAGGTCGGCGACATCCTCGCTGCGCTCCGTCCGCAGCGCCATGAGGGGCGTCGCGTGCGGGTCGAGCACGCAGAGGTCGGCGTCGTGGCCGGCCTCGATCCGTCCGATCCGGTCGTCGAGGTGCAGCGCACGCGCGCCGCCCGCCGTCGCGAGATGGAAGGCCCTGACCGCGTCGAGCTTGCGGTCCTGCAGTGCCGCGACCTTGTAGGCCTCGCCCATCGTGCGCAGCTGCGAGAGCGAGGTGCCGGCCCCGATGTCGCTGCCGAGCCCGACGCGGACCGGCCGGCGCGGGTCGAGCGCGTCGAAGAGCCGGAACAGGCCGCTCCCGAGGAACAGGTTCGACGTGGGGCAATGCGCGAGCGAGGCATCGCGCGCGTGGCAGGTGCAGAGATCCTCTTCGCCGACGTGGATGGCGTGGCCGAAGATCGACCGGGGCCCCACGAGCCCGGCATGGTCGTAGACGTCGAGGTAGCTCGTCCGCTCGGGGAACAGCTCGCGCACCCAGGCGATCTCGGCCTCGCTCTCGCTGAGATGCGTCTGGAGGAAGAGGTCGTCATGCTCGCGCATGAGTTCGGCCGCGGTCTCGAGCTGGGCCTCCGTGCTCGTGGCGGCGAAGCGCGGCGTTACGCAGTAATGCTGCCGGCCGCGACCGTGCCAGCGCCGGATGAGGGCGGTGCTCTCGTCGTAACCGCGCTGGGCGGTGTCGAGCAGGTTTGCGGGAGCGTTGCGGTCCATCAGGACCTTGCCGGCGAGCATACGAGTGTTGAAGCGCTCCGATTCTTTGAAGAACGCCTCGACCGAGCCCGGATGCACCGTGCAGTAGACCGCCGCCGTGGTCGTGCCGTTGCGCAGGAGCTCGCGCAGGAACAGCCCCGCCATCCTGTCCGCGTGGGCGCGAACCGCGAAGCGCGCCTCCGTGGGGAAGGTGTAGCGCTCGAGCCAGCCGAGCAGGTGCTCGCCGTAGGAGCCGATCATGCCGAGCTGGGGGTAGTGCACGTGCGCGTCCACGAAGCCCGGCACGATCAGCTCGCGCGCGTAATGGGTCGGCTCGACGCCCGCGGGAAGCCGGTCGCGCGTCGTCGCGTAGGGCCCGACGGCCGCAATGCGTCCGTCCTGTACGATCACCAGCGCGTCCTCGTGGTGGACGAGGCACGTGGCCGATGCCTCCCGGAACGGGTCCCCCGCGAAGCTGACCGCTTGGCCCCGAATCGCGCTGACGGACGTCACGTCCCGCGCTCCAGGACCGCGCGGTAGATCCGGTCGGCCGCCAGCGGCGTCTCGCGGAACCGCACGCCCGTCGCGTCCGCGACCGCGTTGGCGAGCGCCGGCGCGACCGGGTTGAACGGGCTCTCGCTCATCGATTTCGCTCCGAGCGGGCCGATCGCGTCGTGCGTGTCGGCGAACATCACCTCGGTCCGCGGCACGTCCGCGAAGGTCGGCACGTGGTAGCTGCGGAACGCGTCCGTCGTCACGCGCCCGTCCGCGTCGATGCGCAGGTCCTCGTAGAGCGCGGCGCCGATCGCCTGCGCGACCCCGCCCTCGACCTGTCCCCGGCACTGCATCGGGTTGATGACCCGGCCGGCATCGGCCGCTTGGACGCTGCGCAGGATGCGGACCTCGCCGGAGCGGGCATGCACCGCGACCCGGAACCCGTGCACGTTGAACGCGACCGAGCGCGGCGTCCCGTCCGCATGGCCGAGGCCGGCGAGTTGCCGGCCGGATGCCCGCGCGAGCGCCGCGACGGCGTCGAGGCCGAGGGTGCGCCCGGCGCCCTCGACCTGCCCGTCGTGGAGGCGGACGCTCTCGGCGCAGGCGTCGAGATGCTCTGCCGCGACCGTGATGATCCGGTCGCGCAGGTGCTCGGCGGCACGCAAGGTGGCGGTGCCCGCCACCACGATGCCCGTGCTGCCGTAGGCGCCCGTGTCGTGGTCGACGGCGTCCGTGTCGGATTGGCGGACCCTGATGCGACCGGGCGGGAGGTCCAGCGTCTCGGCGGCGATCTGCACGTGGGTCGTGGTGCTGCCGTTGCCGAACTCGGCCGTCCCGACCGCGAGCTCGCAGGTCCCGTCGTGATCGAGGCGGATGCGCGACTGCGCGTGGTGCCCGCGCGGCGGGATCGTGTCGATCATCGCGAGCGCCACGCCCTCGCCGACGCGCCAGTCGGGCGAGGGCGGCGCGTCGTGGCTCTCCGCCAGCGCGCGCTCCACGAGGTCGAGGCACTGGTCGAGCCCGTAGCTCCCGAACACGACGTCGTGCGGGGACGAGCTCGTGGACACCATCGGGTCGCCTGGCCGCACGACGTTGCGCCGCCTGAGCTCGACCGGGTCGAGCGCGAGGGCGCGCGCGAGCTCGTCCATGGCGCTCTCCATCGCGAAGATCGTCTGGCTGAGCCCGTAGCCGCGAAACGCCCCGGCGGGCAGCGTGTGGGTGTGGACCGCCACGCCGTCGACGCGCTTGTTCGGGCAGCGATAGACGCCGATGACCTCGTTCGTGCCGTGGTGGAGCACGCCGGGCGCGTGGTTGCCGTAGGCGCCCGTGTCCGACACGACGTCCATCTGGATCGCGGTCAGCGTGCCGTCGCGCCGCGCTCCGAGCTTCACCCCGACCCGCATCGGGTGGCGCGAGGTCGTGGCGGCGAATTGCTCGCTCCGGCTCATCTCGTAGCGCACGGGCCGGCCCGTTCTCAGGACCGCCAGCGCCACGAGGTCCTCGCTCAGCATCTCCTGCTTGCCGCCGAACCCGCCCCCGACCCGCCCGGCGACGACGCGCACCCGGACGGGATCGAGGTCGAACAGGGTCGCCAGCGCGTCGCGGGTCAGGAACGGCACCTGCGTGCTGGAGCGGATCGTGAGCCGCCCGTCTTCCGCCATCCAGCCCACCGCCGCGTGCGTCTCGATATGTGCGTGCTGGAGGCGCTGCGAGACGTAGCTCGCCTCGTGGATCACGTCCGCCTCGGCGAACCCGGCATCGACGTCCCCCACATGCCCGTGCAGTTCGGCCACCACGTTGTCGGCCATCCCGCCCGCCGCGTGCACCACGGGCGCGTCCGGCCGCAGCGCATCCTCGGGCGTGAGGACGGCCGGCAGCACGCGGTACGCGACGTCGAGCGCGCGGCAGCCGGCTTCGGCCACGTAGAAGACGGGCGCCGCCGGCCCGCGCACGCGCACGTGCTCCCGGACGATGCGGGCCCCGGGGAAGGCCGTGTCGGTGCCGA
>CAHJXE010000012.1 GCA_903644085.1 Hyphomicrobiales bacterium | reverse complement strand
GCCTCCGGCGGCGGCAGGAGCCGCGCCGTCCCGGCGACCGCATCGCCCGGCCGTATGCCGTCGAGCGAGCGTGCGCCGACGCGGATCCGCTGCGGCCGGCTCTCGGGCGTGACCTTGTCGAGCGTCGTCAGCCGCACGGTGAGCCGACCGCCCTTCGCCCGTTCGTCCACGCTCTCCACGATCCCCTCGAACTTCGCGATCGTCATGTGCGCGAGAACGGGCGCCGCCACGCTCTCGACGCGGATCACCGCGGACGCGAAACCGAAGAAGATCGCCGCGAGCGCGACCAGGGCGGAGAACAGGACGGGCCGGCCGCGCGCGAGTGTCGCGCCCAGCGCGAGCGCTCCGCCGACGACGAGCGAGGGCCAGCGCGAGAGCGGCCCATCCGCCGCGAAGGCCGCCACGATGCCGAGCCCGTACGCGACCGCGATCCAGGGGAAGAGGCGGCGCTCCTCGACCTCGCGCCGGATCGCGGCCTCGACCCAGCGCCGGAACGCCTCGGACAGGATGGCAGGCCGCAAGGCCGACGGATGGACGAGCGGCAGCGACGTCGCGATGGTGCGCGCGATCCCCCTGCCCTGCGGCCCACGCGTCGTCATGTCCGGAACCTCGAACCGCTCGCCGCGTCATCAGCGCGCGTGAGCGCCTTAACGTCGGATCGCGCCTCATGTTAGACGCACGCGATCCGGCCGCTCAAGCGGTCACCTTTCCGACATGGCCGTCCGATGCCCCCTCCGGTGATCACCCGCTTCGCGCCGTCGCCGACCGGTTACCTGCATATCGGCGGCGCGCGCACCGCCCTCTTCAACTGGCTCTACGCGCGCCGCTTCGGCGGGCGCATGCTGTTGCGGATCGAGGATACCGACCGGGAGCGATCGACCGAACCCGCGATCGGCGCGATCCTCGATGGGCTCGCCTGGCTCGGGCTCGCCTGGGACGGCGAGGTGGTCCACCAGTTCGCCCGCGCGGGCCGGCATGCCGAGATCGTGGACGAGCTTCTCACGGCAGGCCGCGCCTATCGCTGCTACGCGAGCCAACAGGAGCTCGAGGCGATGCGCGAGGCCGCGCGGCGCGAGGGCCGGCCGCTGCGCTACGACGGGCGCTGGCGCGACCGCGATCCGGCCGAAGCCCCGGAGGGCGTGAAGCCGGTCATTCGCTTGCGCGCGCCGAGCGAAGGCGAGACGGTCATCGCCGACCACGTCCAGGGCCGCGTGACGTGGCAGAACAAGGACCTCGACGACCTCGTCCTGCTGCGCTCGGACGGCACGCCGACCTACATGCTGGCCGTCGTGGTCGACGATCACGACATGTCGATCACGCATGTGATCCGCGGCGACGACCATTTCACCAACGCGGCCCGGCAGACCCAGATCTACGACGCGCTCGGCTGGGGGACCCCGCAATGGGCGCACATCCCGCTGATCCACGGGGCGGACGGGGCGAAGCTCTCGAAACGGCACGGCGCGCTCGGCATCGACGCCTATCGCGAGATGGGCTACCTGCCCGTCGCGCTCCGCAACTATCTCGTGCGGCTCGGCTGGAGCCACGGCGACCAGGAGATCTTCTCCGATGCCGAGATGGTGGCGGCGTTCGATCTCGGCCAGATCGGCCGCTCGGCTGCGCGGTTCGACTTCGCGAAACTCGAGAACCTGAACGGGCATTACCTGCGCGAGGCGGACGATCGGGACCTCGTCGCGGCGATCGAAGGGCTCATGCCGACGCTGGGGCCGCCTCGCGGCCTCGGCCCTACGCTCGGGCCCGATCTCAAGGCGAAGCTCGCCTCCGCGATGCCCGGCCTCAAAGAGCGCGCGAAGACGCTGGTCGAGCTCTTCGACGCGGCGTACTTCCTCTATGCGCCCTCCCCGCTCGTACTCGACGTGAAAGCGGCAGCGCTGCTCGACGAGCCCGCGCGGCTCCGGCTGGCGGCCATCGGGCCACGGCTCGCAGCCGCGACGAGCTGGACGCCCGCTGGCCTCGAAGCCACCATCCGGGCCTATGCGGAGGAGACGGGAGCGAAGCTCGGCCAGGTCGCGCAGCCGTTGCGCGCGGCGCTGACCGGACGCGCGACCTCGCCCGGTTTGTTCGATGTGATGTCGGTGCTGGGCCGGGCGGCCTGCCTCGCGCGTCTCGACGAGCAGGCTCCGCGCTCCAGCGTCGCGCCGCCGTCATCGAGCGCTGCTTGAACGCGCGGGGGCGATCCGATACCGAACGCTCAACACGGGGCGCACTGCGCGTCCGAGCGGGCGCGCCGGTTTCGGCGTGGCGCAAGCATAGTTCCCCGAACGCGACCTGACACCGGAGGCGAGCTCGATGAGCACCAGCAGCAAACTGACGATCGACGACAAGACGCTGGATTTCCCGGTCAAGCACGGGTCGATCGGGCCGGACGTCTACGACATCTCCAAGCTCTACGCCCAGAGCGGCGCCTTCACCTACGATCCGGGGTTCACCTCGACCGCGAGCTGCGAATCCAAGATCACTTATATCGACGGCGACGAGGGGGTGCTGCTCTATCGCGGCTACCCGATCGAGCAACTGGCCGAGCACGGCGACTTCCTGGAGACCTGCTACCTGCTGCTCTACGGCGAGTTGCCGAGCGCGGCCCAGAAGCACGCGTTCGTGGACAACGTGACGCACCACACGATGGTGCACGATCAGATGAACCGCTTCTTCCTCGGGTTCCGGCGCGACGCGCACCCGATGGCGATCATGGTGGCATCGGTCGGCGCGCTCTCCGCCTTCTACCACGACTCGACCGACATCTCGGACGAGACCCAGCGCATGATCGCGCAGATCCGCATGATCGCGAAGATGCCGACGCTCGCCGCGATGGCCTACAAGTATTCGATCGGCCAGCCTTTCGTATACCCGAAAAACGACCTCGATTACGCGTCGAACTTCCTGCGCATGTGCTTCGCGGTGCCGTGCGAGGAGTACAAGGTCAACCCGATCCTGGCGCGCGCGCTCGACCGGATCTTCACCCTCCACGCCGACCACGAGCAGAACGCCTCGACCTCGACCGTCCGGCTCGCCGGGTCGTCCGGTGCGAACCCGTTCGCGTGCATCGCGGCCGGCATCGCGTGTCTGTGGGGGCCGGCCCATGGCGGGGCGAACGAGGCCGCGCTGAAGATGCTCTCCGAGATCGGGACACCGGACAACGTCGCGAAATACGTCGCGAAGGCGAAGGACAAGAACGATCCGTTCCGCCTGATGGGCTTCGGCCACCGCGTCTACAAGAACTACGACCCGCGCGCCCGCATCATGCAGAAGACGACGCATGAGGTCCTCTCCGAACTCGGCATCAAGGACGATCCGCTGCTCGACGTCGCGATCGAGCTGGAGCAGATTGCCCTGAAGGACGACTACTTCATCGAGAAGAAACTCTATCCGAACATCGATTTCTACTCGGGCATCACGCTCAAGGCGATGGGTTTCCCGACCTCGATGTTCACGGTGCTGTTCGCTCTCGCCAGGACGGTGGGTTGGATCGCGCAATGGAAGGAGATGATCGAGGACCCGTCTCAGAAGATCGGCCGTCCCCGCCAGCTCTATGTGGGGTCGCCGAAGCGCGACTACATGCCAGTCAGCCAGCGGAGCTGATCGGTCCAGGCGTCGGCTCGACCGTCTCTTGCACTCCTAGTCGGATCCGGGCGTAGCGGGAGACATCGGAGGGATCTCGATGAACGCGGTCACGCCGTTGCGGATGAGTTCCGACGAGTTCCTCGCCTGGGTCGAAGGGCAACCTGATCGACCGCGCTACGAGCTCGTGGACGGAGAGATCGTGAAGATGGCGCCGGAACGCGCTGGTCACGTGCACACGAAGGCGATGGTGTGGCTGGCGCTCCGCAACGCACTTCGTGCGTCTGGCCTCGTCGGCCAAGTGTTGGGGGACGGCATCGGCGTCCGGTTCGATCGCGACACGCTCTACCAGCCCGACGCACTGGTCAGACTGGGACCGGCCGTATCCTCCAACACGAGCATCGTCGACGATCCCGTCATCGTTGTCGAAGTCGTATCGCCCTCCACCCAGTCAGTCGATACGGGAGCCAAGCTTGCGGGCTATTTTCAGCTACCGAGCGTTCGTCACTACCTTATCGTGAACGGAGACTCGCGACGCGTGATCCACCACCGTCGAGATGACGAGGGTGCGATCACGACCGATATCGTGTCGGCCGGTTCGACGGACCTGGAGCCGCCCGGCCTCACGATCGAGATCGACGACGTCTTCAGCGATTAACCGAACGTCAGGCCGCCGCCTCACGTTTTCCGTCCAGGGTTTCAAGGATAATGGCGGCGGCGCGCTCGGACGGGGTCGTGGCGGCGCCTGCCTCCATGATGTCATCGAGCCGCGCGAAGGCGTCGACCTGACGTCTGCGCTCTGGAGTCTCGCGGGCAAGCGCCAGCAACGCGCCCGCGAGCTTCTCCGCGGTGCAGTCCTCCTGCACGAATTCCGGGACGGCGTTGGCGCCGAGCACCAGGTTCGCGAGCACGATGGAGGGCACGTTGACCAGAAACCTGAGCTGCAACTCGAGCCGGGACACCCGGTAGGCGACCACCATCGGCACGCCGGAGAGCGCAAGCTCGAGGGTCACGGTGCCCGAGGCCGCGAGCGCCAGGTGGCTCGCGCGGAACGCCGCATACTTCGCCGCCTCGCCCTCCACGATCGTCGGCCGGACGGGCCAACTCTGCGTGAGCGCCCGGATCTCCTCCACGAGGTGTGACACTGCCGGGAGCACGACCTCCAGCCCGCGCCCGGCTCCCGAGGCAACGCGGCCGAGCGCCTCCCCGAACGGCTCCATCAGGCGGCCGATCTCGGAGCGCCGACTGCCCGGCAGCACGACGAGACGCAGCGGACCGTCGTCCAACGCAGCACGTTCGCCCGGTCCGGACCGGAGCTCGCCCAACCGCTCGACCAGCGGGTGGCCCACATAGGTGCAGGGCGGCCCACCGAGCCGGAGGTGGACGGCCGGCTCGAACGGCTTCAGCGCGAGCACGTGATCGACGTAAGGACGCATGCGCCGCGCCCGGCCCGGCCGCCACGCCCACACGCTCGGGCTCACGTAGTTGACGATCGCGAGGTCGGGCAGGCGCCTGCGGACGCGCGCCGCGACCCGGTGGGTGAAGTCGGGGCTGTCGATGATGACGAGCGCGTCCGGCCGCGCGGCCACGATCGTGTCCACGAGCGCGAGACCCCGGCGGATGATCCCGGGCAGCCGCGCCAGGACCGCGCCGATCCCCATAACGGCGATCTCCGACATGGGGAATACGCTGGCGAGCCCCTCGCGCTCCATCGCGTGCCCGCCGACCCCCGCGAATGCGACACCTTGCCCGAGCCGCGCCGTCAGCGCACGCATCAGCCCGGCCCCGAGCTGGTCGCCGGATTCTTCGCCCGCGATCAGGAAGATCAGCTCGTCGCGCGGCGCGCTCACGTGGTCGACCAGCCTCGGTCGATGCCGACAAGGAAGAGCCCCCGTCGATCCGCTTCCGCGACCGTACGGGCACGGTCGATCACGAGGGTGTGGCGGCCGGCGACCGCCACACCCGCGAAGCCCGCGCGTGCCGCATTGGCGATGGTGACGGGCCCGATCGCCGGAAGGTCGACCCGCAGGTCCTGGCCGCGCTTCGGTCCCTTGATCATCACGGCATCGCCTTGCGCCTGCTTGCGCCGCCATGAGCGGCCACGGAATCGCCCGGCGCGCGCGATCATCCCGTCCGTGCCCTCGGCGCCCTCGATCGCCAGGACCCGCTCGCCGCGGATCACGGCCGACTGCCCGATATCGTAGCGCGACAGGTCGTCGAGAAGGCCGAACCCGACCTCGATGCCGCGCGCCGCCACGGCGTCGGGCCGGACCCTGCCGTACACCCCGACCTCGGCCAGCAGTTCCGGCGCGAGATCGTGCACCCCCACGAGCCGGTGCCCGCGCTCCTCCAGAAGTTCGATGACGCCGCGCAGGACGTGGTCGTCGCCGCGCCCGATGACGCGGGCGATCTCGTCGCGGTTGCGCAGGAGCGAGAACGCGTCGACCAGCGCCGCGGCACCCGGCCGGCGCACCGCGCCCGCGAGCGTCACGCTGCCCGGTCGCCACGCATCCAGGCAGGCGACCGTCGCCTTGATGTCGAGGAGCCCGACGACCGCGTCCGACCGGCGCAACAGCGCGCGATCGGCGAAGCCTCGCAAGGCGAGGATGCGACAGGGCCGGCCCGTCGCCGCCATGCGGTCCGCGATCAGGATCGGCAACTCGCCCGCACCCGCCAGGATCGCGACCGGCCCGTCCGGGTCGACCGCTCGGCGCGGCTCGCTCAGTCCCGCGGCGTGCATAGCGAACGGTCGCCGCCGCCGCGGATGAACTCGAGAATCTCGTGGACGGTCGGGTGCTTGGAGAATTCCTCCGCCACGTCCTCGACCCGCTCGGCGAGCGTGCCCTCGTCGGCGAAAAGCAGCCGGTAGGCGCGCCTGAGATCGTGGACCTGCTCGCGCGAGAAGCCGCGACGGCGCAGGCCCACGATGTTGAGGCCGTGCAGGTAGGCCCGATTGCCGAGGACCATCCCGTAGGGGATGACGTCGTTCTCGACGCCCGAGAGGCCGCCGATGAAGGCGTGCGGCCCCACGCGCACGTACTGGTGGATGCCCGCGCCCCCGCCGATGATCGCGAAATCCCCGATCTTGCAATGACCGGCCAGCATCACGTTGTTCGTCAGGATGACATTCGACCCGACGCGGCAATCATGCGCGACGTGGGATTGCGCGAGGAAGAAGCAACGGTCCCCGATGATCGTCGTGCCGGTGCCATTCGGCGTGCCGGGGTTCAGCGTGACGCCCTCGCGGATGATGCAATCCTGTCCGACCACGAGGGTCGTCGGTTCGCCCTTGTAGCGTAGGTCCTGCGGCGCGTGCCCGATCGACGCGAAAGGGAAGATGCGGGTGCGCGCCCCGACGCTGGTGTGGCCCGCGACCACGACATGGCTGAGAAGCTCGCAGCCGGCACCCAGCTCGACATGCGCTCCGACCATGCAGTACGGACCGATGCGCACGTCCTCGCCCAGCTTGGCCCCCGCCTCGACGATCGCGGAAGGGTGAACGTCGTGACCTGAACTCACTCGCTCACCAGCATGGCGCTGACTTCCGCCTCGGCGACCAGCGCTCCGCCGACCTTCGCCTCGCCCCGGTACCACCACATGTTGCGGCGATGATTGAGCTTGGCCATATGGTAGTGCACGACGTCGCCCGGTCCGACGGGCTTGCGGAATTTCACCTTGTCGATCGTCATGAAATAGACCTTGCGCGGCGGCTTCTGGTCCGAGAGCCGCGACAGCACGCAGATCGCGCCAGCCGTCTGCGCCATGCCCTCCACAAGGAGTACGCCGGGAAACACGGGCTGCCCCGGGAAATGGCCCACGAACTGGGGCTCGTTCACGGTCACATTCTTGATCCCGACGCACGACTCGTCGCCGTCGATATCGACGATGCGGTCGACCAGCAGGAACGGGTAGCGGTGCGGCAGAAGCTCTAGAAGCTTGTCTATTCCCACGCTCTGCAGGATCTTAGGCGCGTCCTCCGCCATCACGACTCTCTTGATCGGCGTGCGCGCGGATCACCGTCCTCGCCGCCCTGTGTGGCCAGATGCCGGCGCGATGCAAGCGATTTCAGTGTCGTGATCTCGCGGAACCAGTCCCGTACCGGCTTCGCGGGCGTGCCACCCCAGCGCGCGCCCGCCGGCACGTCGCTGTTGACGTTGCTGCACGCCGCGATCTGCGCGCCACGGCCGAGCCTGACATGCCCGATCACGCCGACTTGCCCCGCGAGCACGACGAAATCCTCCAGCGTCGCGGAGCCGGATATGCCCGTCTGGGAGACGATCACGCAATGTCGGCCGATCACCACGTTATGCGCGATCTGGACGAGGTTATCGATCCGGGTCCCCTCCCCGATGACGGTGTCGCGCACGCCGCCGCGGTCGACAGTCGTGTTCGCGCCGATCTCCACATCGTCCTGGATGATGACCCGGCCGATCTGCGGAACCTTGGCGTGACCACCCGGCCCCATCGCGTAGCCGAACCCGTCCTGGCCGATCCGAACGCCTGGATAGAGCACGACGCGATTGCCGAGAAGCGCGTTCAGGACGCTGACGCCCGGCCCGATGGAGCAGTCCCGGCCGATCCGGCATCCGGGCCCGATGACGGCCCCCGCGGCGATCACGCTGCCTCGCCCGATCTCGACATGTGGCCCGACGACAGCACCCGGATCGACCGTGACACCCTCCTCCAGACGGGCGCCCGGATGCACGAAACTACCCGGCGCGGCGCCGCGAAACCCGAAGATCGACGCCGGAGCGATGGACGAGGGGTGCAAGAGGCCGAGTATCGTCGCGTAAGAGCGGTAGGGGTCCGGTACGACGAGCGGGATGGTGCAGCCGGGAACGCGCTCGGCGAACCGCTCGGCCACGAGGCAGATGCCGGCGCGCGTCGCCGCGAGGGCGGCCGCGTAGCGGGCATTGTCCATGTAGACGACATCTCGCGGACCTGCATCCTCCAGCGCCGCCGCCCCGTCGATCACGAGGTCGGGCGCGTCCGATGGACACGACGCGCCGATCGCCGCGCAGATCTCGCAGAGCGAGAACGGTCCGGCGGCCGGGAAGAAAACCAGATCGGACATGGTGACGGCCGGCCCCGTCGAGGGCCGGCGCATGAGCACGCGCGTCAGAAGCGGGTGCCGCCCGAGAAGCGGAACGCCTGCGTCTGGTCCTGTCCGACGCGCGCCAGCCCGTAGCCGGGGAAGTTCAGCACGATGCCGTTATCCTTCGAGATCGCGTAAGCGTAGTCGAAGCGGATCGGGCCGAGCGGCGAGTTCCAGAGCAGGCTGGCGCCGATCGACGAGCGGATGACCGCACGATCTCGCGCCTGGACGCATTCCGGCTGCACGAAGACGAGCGCCGTATTCGATTTCGGGACGCCGAAGCACGACAGCCCGTCGAAGGAGCCGTTGCCGTTCACGTCGAACGCGCGCGGCCCCTTGTAGCCGAACAGCGTGCCGGCATCCGCGAACACCGCACCCTTCAGGCCGAGATCACGCGGGATGAAGGGCAGCGGAAACTGCGCCTCCGCGGTCGCACCGAAATAGGTCGTGCCACCGAGCGCGTTCTGGTTCGAATCCGGCGTCGAGATATCGCGCGGACCGATACCGGAGGGCGCGAAGCCGCGGACCAGTGTCGGGCCGAGGAAGAAGTGATCGACGAGGCGAAGGTCGCCGCCGAGCGTGCTCAAGCCGTTGTTGTTCTGGTTCTTGCCCGTCGGATCGATGTGGCCGCCCTGGAGCTTGATGACGCCGACGATGTCCTCGTAGAGCTCCTTGTAGTAGCGCGCCTCTCCGGTGATGCGGAAGTACTTCGAGTCGCCGCCGAGCCCGGCGAAGTCGGGCTTCGCCTCGGCATAGAGGCCGCTATGGGGGTTCTTCAGGTTGTCGACGGAGTTGTAGGCGAGCGTCAGGCCCGCGAGCGAGGTCAGCGTCGTCCCCTGGGACTGCTTAACCGCGATCGAAGCCTCGCCGTCATAGGCGCAGTTCGGATAGAGCGCCGTGCCGGTCGCCGGATCGAGCGCCGTGTAGCCGGGCAGCGGGATCGAGCAATCGTTGTAGGGTCGCTTGTAGGTGTCCGGGATCTTCAGGTTCTGCTCGAAGAGCGAGTAGCGCAGCGTGATGCCGGATTCCTCAGTCAGCGGGAAGCCGATGCGGAGCTGGCCGCCGGTCGTGCGGTTCTCGTAGCGCGCATACTGCGTCTGGTCGCTGAACTTCGTGAACAGGTCGAAGCCCGCCGCGAGCCGGTATCCGAGGAAATACGGCTCGGTGAAGCTGAAATCGACGCCGTTCGACCTCTGGCCGATCTGTCCGGCGAGCCGCACGAACTGGCCGCGTCCCAGGAAGTTCGATTCCGAGATAGACACCTCGCCGATGGCGCCGTCGGACGTCGAATAGCCGCCCGCGATCGAGAAGGCGCCCGTCGGCTGGTCCTCGACGTCGATGTTGAGGACGACACGATCGGCCGCGGAACCCGGCTCCGTCGACATCCTGACTTTCTTGAAATAGCCGAGATTGTTGAGGCGACGCTCGGCACGGTCCACCAGGACCTTGTTGAAGGGATCGCCTTCACCGATATCGAGCTCGCGGCGTATGACATAGTCGCGTGTGCGGCTGTTCCCACGCACGTTGATGCGCTCGATGTAGACCCGCGGGCCCTCCTCCACGACGAAGCCGAGATTGACCGTGTGGGTCGCGGGATCACGAGCGCCTGTCGGGCGAACCTGGACGAAGGGGTAGCCGCGTCGCACGGCGGCGTTCGTCATGTTGGTGAGCGTCTTCTCGACGGATTCGGCGTTGTAGACCTCGCCGGTTGTCGGCTGGATCTCGTCGCGCAGGATCTCCGGGTCGACCTGGGCCACGCGCGAATCGAACCCGACCTGGCCGACGCGGTATTGCTGCCCCTCGTTCACCGAGATGGTGATGATGTAGCCTTCCTTGGCGTCGTCGTACTTCGCGTCGATCCCGGTGACCTGGAAGTCGGCGTAGCCGTTCTTCAGATAATAGTGTCGAATGATCTCGGCATCCGCCGCGATCTTGTCGGCATCGTAGACGTCGTTGGTCTTGAGGAAGCTCAGGAAATTCATCTCGCTCGAGGCCATCAGCTCGCGCAGACGCCTGGACGAATACGCCTCGTTGCCCACGAAGTTGATCTCGACGATGCCGGTCTTCGAGCCCTCGTCGATCGTGAACACGACGTCCACGCGCCCGTTCGGCAGCTCCACGACGCGCGACGTCACCTTCGCGGCGGCGCGGCCGATCCGGCGGTACGTCTCCTTGATGCGCTCGACGTCGGCATCCACCTCCTTCTGGATGAAGGGCCGGCGAGCCTTCGTCTGGAGGTCGGGCTCGAGCGCGTCCTTGGCGAACTTCTTGTTGCCCTCGATCACGACGCGGTTGATCGACGTGGTCTCGCGCACGTTGACGACGATCTTGCCGCCCTGACGCGAGATGCGCACGTCCGAGAACAGCCCCGTCTGCAGCATGGCGCGGCGGGCCTCCTCCAGCGAACCGGAGCCGGAGATGTAGGAGCGGACCGTCTCGGCATCGATGCGGCCGTTACCCTCGATCACGATCTCCTGGGCGAAGGCGAGCCCGCCCAGCGCGAGGAATCCCATGATCGCGGCCAGCAAGGAAAGGCCGGCACGCTTGGCCGGCCCGCGGCGCATCATCGTCGTCGACATCATTATTGCCCGTCTCGTTCTTGCTTCTCGCGAAGCCGACCCCCGATCCGGCGGCACACTTCGCCAACCCAACCAGGAGCGCTTCTACCCCGTGTCCGCGTTCGTGAATACGCGGGTTAATCTTAACGCGCCTTCATTCTCGCCCTGCGTGGCGTTCGTGTCACGTCCCTCGGCCCGACAAAGATGCGCCAAGGTGAACAATGTCATTCCAAGTGGCGAAGAGCATCAGCATCACGACGAGCGCGAGGCCGATGCGGAACCCGATCTCCTGGGCGCGATCACTGAGTGGTCGACCCCGGATGGCCTCGATCGCGTAGAACAGGAGGTGGCCACCATCGAGCAGCGGGATGGGGAACAGGTTGAGCAGCCCGATCGAGACCGACAGGATCGCGATCAGGCCGACGAGCGGCCCGATCCCGCCCATCGCCGCGACGTCGCCGGAGACCCGCATGATCCCGATCGGACCGGAGAGCTGCTGCGGTGACTCCCGGCCGCTGACCAGCTTGCCAAGATAGTTGAAGGTGCGATCGACGACGCTCCACGTCTCGCCGATCCCGATCTCCAGCGAGTCGAGCGGCCCGTAGGTCACGTGCTGCAGGTCGGCCGGGTCGCGCGAGCCTTGAAGCCCGAGCAGGCCCATGCGCTGCTTGCCGAAGCCCGGAACGTCGATCTCCTTCACGGCGGGCGTCGCGTTGAGCGACAGGCTGCGCCCTCCCCGATCGACGAGGAAGTCGAGTGCGTCGCCCGCGCTCGTCGAGATGATGCGCTGCATGTCCGAGAAGCTCGCGATCGTGTGCCCATCGATCGAGCGCACGAGGTCGCCCGCCTGGAAACCGGCCGCCTCGGCGGCGCTGCCCGGCTGCACGGCCTCGATACGCGGCGCCAGCACCTGTCGTCCGGTGAAGAAGGCAATGCCGGCGAAGACCAGGATCGCCAGGATGAAGTTCGCGACGGGACCGGCCGCCACCACGGCCGCGCGCTTCGCCAGCGACTGGTGATGGAAGCTGACCGCGCGCTCCTCCGGGCTCATCCGGGCCATCTGCGCGTCGTCCGGCACGCTGGCGCCGTTCATGTCGCCCACGAACTTCACGTAGCCGCCGAGCGGGACGGCGGAGACCTTCCAGCGCGTGCCGTGACGGTCGTTCCAGCCGAGCAACTCGCGACCGAACCCGATCGAGAAGGCCTTCACGCCCACCCCGCAGCGCCGGCCGACCCAGAAGTGACCGAACTCGTGCACGAACACCACGATGGTGAGGACGAACAGGAAGGCCAGCGGATAGATCAGGATGGACCCGATATGGCCCAGGCTCGTGGCGATCATGGCCATCTCCTCACAAGCCGGCGAGCGCCGGCGCCGCGGTGCGCGGCAAAGCCGAGACGGCGATCCGCCTCGATTCGGCGTCGATCGAGAGCGCCTCCTCCACGCTCGCGGGGGCCGGCCGGCTCCGCGAAGCCGCGGCCTCGCAGGTCTCCTCGACGACACGCGCGATGTCGAGAAAGCCGATCCGGCCGGCGAGAAAGGCCGCGACCGCGACCTCGTTCGCGCCGTTGAGGAAAGTCGGCATGGCGCCGCCTTCCTCCAGCGCCCATCGGGCGAGCCGAAGGCAGGGAAAGCGCGCCTCGTCCGGCGCCTCGAACGTTAAGCTGCCGATCGCGGCAAGATCGAGACGGCGGGCCGCGATGTCGAGGCGGCGCTCGCCCGAGAGGCAGTCCGCGATCGGCACGCACATGTCCGGATGGGCGAGCCCGGCCGTCACCGACCCGTCGCGCCAGTGGACGAGACCGTGGATGATCTGCTGGGGATGCACCACGGCGTCGAGCTGGTCCGCCCGCAGGCCGAAGAGATGGTGGGCCTCGATCAGCTCCAGCCCCTTGTTCATGAGGCTCGCCGAATCCACGTTGATCTTCTCGCCCATCGAGTAGGTCGGGTGTTTCGCGGTGTCGGCGGGCGTCGCGGCCGCCATGCGCTCGCGGGTCCAGGTGCGGAAAGGTCCGCCGGACGCCGTGACCGTCATGCCCAGAACATCATCGATCACGCCCGCCGCGAGCGCCTGTTTCAGCGCGTTGTGCTCGGAATCGAGCGGCAGGATCTCGGCCCCGATCTCGGCCGCGTCGCGCATGAAGGCGCGGCCTGCGCACACGAGGCTCTCCTTGTTGGCGAGCGCGATCCGGCGACCCGACGCCAGCGCCGCGTGGGTGGGGCCGAGGCCCGCGACCCCGCAGATCGCCGCCACCACGATGTCGGCGTCGCGCTCCGCGGCCTCGATCACGGCGCTCTCGCCCGCCCCGCACGCGATCCCGCTGCCCCCGAGCTCGGCGCGCAGGTCGGCGAGTTTCGTCCCGTCCGCCAACGCGGCGAACTCCGCCCCCATGTCGCGGGCGATCTTGCCCAAGGCGGACGCGTTCGAGCCGGCCACCACCGCGGCGACGCGGAAGCGGTCGCGATGCTGGCGGACCACGTCGAGCGTGGAGCGACCGATCGAACCGGTGGCGCCGAGGATGGTCAGCGTGTGCTGCATCATCTCCCTAGATCGCTTTCGGGTGAGGCGAGATCCGGCTCACGTGAAGAAAGTGCCGTCGATCAATAGCTTAGAGACCCTATCGCCGCAAAACCATTTCCCGTTCGTGCTGAATTCCACCTTATCGCTCCACCAGCCGCGCGCCGAGCAGGGCGAGGCCGCAGACGAGAGCCAGGGCCGCGAACCCGTCGAGCCTGTCCATCACGCCGCCGTGGCCCGGAATGATCCATCCCGAATCCTTGACCGCGAACCGCCGCTTCATCGCGGATTCGAAGAGGTCGCCGATCTGGCTCGTCACGGAGGCCGTCGCCGAGACGAGCATGATGCCGGCCAGGATCGCGGCCGGGACGGATCCCGTCGTGTGGTTCGCGACCACGACCGCCGTCGCGGCCGCAGTCCCGCCCATGAGGCCGCCCGCGAATCCAGACCAGGTCTTCTTGGGACTGACCGACGGCCAGAGCCGGGGACCTCCGAATCGCCGCCCGACGAAGAACGCCGCGACGTCGGTCGTCCACACGGCCGCGAACATCCACAGGATGGCGGCAATCCCGTAGCGGTCGCGCATGACGACGGGCACGATCGCGACCGAGGCCGCGTAGACGAAGCCTGCCAAAGTCCAGGCCCGGTCGCCTGGCCGCTGCGCGACGATCACACCGGCGAAACAGGTCAGACCCGCGACAGCGAGATCGACGAGCAGGCCGAGTTCGGCGAGTTGCGCGATCGTGAGACAGCCGAGCCCGAGACCCGCGAGGACGACCACCCTGCCGCGAGGGTGGATGCCCGTCATCGCGACCCACTCGGCCGAGACGGCGAGGCCGGCCGCGAGCCAGAACAGCGCGAAGACGGTTCCGCCAAGCCAGGTCACCACGAGCGCGACCGCCGCCATGACGAGACCGGACACGACCCGCAGGCCGAGCTCGGACCGCCCGGGCGCGCCTGCGACCCGCCCGATCCGGCCGGGCCCGCGCATCTCAGACGGCCTGCACGCCACGGCCACCGAAGCGGCGGTCGCGCGCGGTGAACTGATCGATCGCGGCCCGGAAGGAGCGATCGTCGAAATCGGGCCAGAGGTCCGGCAGGAAGACGAACTCGGAATACGCCGTCTGCCAGGGCAGGAAATTCGACGTCCGCATTTCGCCGGACGTTCGGATGACGAGATCGGGGTCCGGGATGCCGCCCGTGTCGAGCGCGTCCGAGATCGCCTGCATGTCGATCCGGTCGGGTTCCAGCTCGCCTTCGAGAACCCGGCGCGCGAGCGCCTGGACGGCGCGCACGATCTCCTGGCGGCCGCCATAGTTGAACGCCACGACGAGCGTCAGGCCGGTGTTGCGGCACGTGACGTCCTGCGCCTCATCGAGGAGGTCGCGCAGATCCTCCGCGAGCCCTGCCCGATCGCCTATGACGCGGATGCGGATGTTCCTCGCGTGGAGATCCGCAAGGTCGTTTCGGATGAAGCGCTTCAAGAGGCGGAAGAGGTCCTCCACCTCCTGCACGGGGCGCCGCCAGTTCTCCGCCGAGAACCCGTAGACCGTGAGGTGCCGGATGCCGAGTTCCGTCGAGATGCGGACGGCACGGCGGACCGCGTCGACGCCGCGGCGATGTCCCTCGAGCCGCGGCAGCCCACGCTTCAAGGCCCAGCGTCCGTTGCCGTCCATGATGATGGCGACGTGACCCGGCACGTGGGAGCATGTGTCCTCGGGCGCCTGGACCGCGAGACTCACTGCGTGGGATTCAAGTGGCATGCGCGATCCTGGCCTCGGCCTCTCTCAAGCCTAGACCTGCAAGATTTCCTTTTCCTTCGCGGCCACCGTCTGGTCGACGTCGGACACGGCCTGGTCGGTCGCCTTCTGCACCTGCTCGGCCTGCCGCTTGCTGTCGTCCTCACTCAGGTCGCCGTCCTTCTCGAGCTTCTTCAGGAGGTCCATGCCGTCACGACGCACATGCCGGACCGCGATGCGCGCCTCCTCGGCGTATTTGTGGGCGACCTTCACCATCTCCTTGCGGCGCTGCTCGTTCATCTCCGGGATGCGCAGCCGGATCGTCTGACCCTCGGTCTGCGGGTTGAGCCCGAGGTCGGACTCGCGAATCGCCTTCTCGACGGCGCCCACCATCGAGCGGTCCCATACCGACACGCTGAGAAGGCGGGGCTCCGGCACGCTGATGGTCGCGACCTGCGCCATCTGCATCGTGGCCCCGTAGGCGTCGACTTGGATCGGGTCGAGCAGGCTCGGGGTGGCGCGTCCGGTGCGGAGCGATCCCAGATCGTTCTTCAGCGCCGCGATGGCGCCCTGCATGCGCCGCTTGATCTCGTTCACGTCGAAGGTGGCGACGGCCATGTCTCAATCTCTCCAGGGCGCATAGGGACCCGATACGCCGCCTCGCGCAACGGGATCAAGGGGCGAGGCGGGATCAGGGTGCCACGATGGTGGCAGGCGCGCCGTCGGCGAGGATCGCCTTGACCGAGCTCGGCGCGTGGATGGAGCCGACGATCACCGTCAGTCGGTTCTCGCGCGCCAGCGCGAAGGCCGCCGTGTCCATGACCTTGAGGTCGCGCCGGATCGCCTCGCCATGCGTGAGGCGGTCGTAGCGCACGGCGTGCGGGTCGGTCTTGGGGTCGGCGGAGTAGACGCCGTCGACCTGTGTCGCCTTGAGGACGGCGTCGCAGTGCAGCTCGGCCCCGCGCAACACGGCCGCCGTATCCGTCGTGAAAAAGGGATTTCCGGTCCCGCCCGCCAGCACCACGACCTGGCCGCGCGCGAGGTGGTGGAGCGCGGGCTGGCGCGCGTAGGTCTCGCAGATCGTCGGCATGGAGACCGCCGACATGGTACGGGCCGGAACGCCGGCGGCGTTGAGCGCGGTCTCCAGCGCCAGCGAGTTCATCACGGTCGCGAGCATGCCCATCGAATCGGCCGTGGGCCGATCGATCCAGCCGGCCTGCGCCATGCGAGAGCCGCGGATGACGTTGCCGCCGCCGACCACGATCGCGAGCTCGAACCCCGCCCGCGTCGTTTCGGCGATGTCCTGCGCGAGCGCCGCCAGCGTTTGTGCGTAGAGCCAGTACCCGTCCGGGGCGGCCAAGGCCTCGCCCGACAACTTCACCAGCACGCGCCGCATCGGTTCCGTCACGTCGCCCGCCCCCCATCCGATCAGCCACATGAAAAAGGCGGCTCGCGCCGCCTCCTTCGCATCCTATCCGCGCCGCGTCACGGCGTGAGGCCCATCGCTAGCGCGTGACGCCGGACTGCGCCGCCACCTCGGCGGCGAAATCGGTCTCGTCCTTCTCGATGCCCTCGCCCAGAGCATAGCGCACGAAACCGGTGAGCGTGATCGGCGCGCCGATGCGGCCCTGGACCTCCTTCAGGAGCTGGCCGACCGATTTCGACGGCTCGTACACGAAGGCCTGGTCGAGCAACGTGGCTTCCTTGTAGTAGCTCTTCAGCCCGCTCTCGATGATCTTCGCCATCACGTTGTCCGGCTTGCCGGCGTTCTTCTCGCGCAGGATGGCGCTCTCGCGCTCCAGCGTCGCCGGATCGACCCCGGAAGCGTCCACCGCGACCGGGTTCATGGCCGCGATATGGGCGGCGATCTGCCGGCCGACCGTCGACAGCTCGCCGACGTCGCCGGTCGATTCAAGCGCCACGAGCACGCCGATCTTGCCGAGGCCCTCGCTCACCTGATTGTGGACGTAGGTCGCCACGAACCCGGAGCCGACCTCGAGCTTCCTGACGCGGCGCAGCGTCATGTTCTCGCCGACCGTCGCGATCAGCTCCTGGAGCTTGTCCTTGACGGTCGTCGTCGAGCCCGGGAAATGCTCGGCCTCCAGCGCCTCCAGCGTGCCGTCGGTCATGAGCGCGATCTTCGCGGTCTCGCGCACGAAGGCCTGAAACGCATCGTTGCGTGCCACGAAATCCGTCTCGGAATTCACCTCGACGATCGCGGCCGAGCGTCCGGGGCTCTCGACCGCCACAAGGCCCTCGGCGGCGGTGCGCCCGGCTTTCTTGGCGGCTTTGGCGAGGCCCTTCGTGCGCAGCCAGTCGATCGCGGCCTCGATGTCGCCATCCGTCTCGTTCAGCGCGCCCTTGCAATCCATCATGCCCGCGCCGGTCTTCTCGCGCAGGTCCTTCACCATCGCGGCGGTGACAATCGCCATCGTATTCGAGCTCCAGTTACGCCGAAGCCGGCATGATGCCGGCTCCGCGCTCTTCAGGGATGTGGGGCGGAGATACCGCCCGCGGCGTGAGGTCGCGTTACGCGGCGTCGATCAGCGTGCGCGCCTGGCTGATCCAGCCGTCACGGCCGATGCGGCCGTTGAGCTTGAGATCGCCGTCGATCTTGGCGACGTCGTCGGCCTGCATCGCGGCGACCTGCCAATAATGGAAGATGCCGGCATCGTTCAGCTTGGTGGCGAGCTGCGGCCCGACGCCGGTGAGCTTGGTAAGGTCGTCCGGCGCGCCGCGCGGGGCGGACAGGATTTCGAAGGCCTCGACGGGCTCCGGCGCCTCGGCCGCGACGTCGTTCGCAGGCAGCAACTCCTCCACCATCGGGGTCTCGGAGGCCCCGATATCGACGCCGAGATCGCCGTGGCTGCGGCCGATCCCGTCGATCGCGGCGCGCGCGATCAGGTCGCAGTAGAGCGCGATCGCCCGGCCCGCATCGTCGTTCGCCGGGACCGGGAACGCGATGCCCTCGGGGTCGCAGTTCGTGTCGACGATCGCCGCCACCGGAATGCCGAGCCGCCCGGCCTCCTTGATGGCGAGCTGCTCCTTGTTCGTGTCGATGACGAAGAGCAGGTCGGGCACGCCGCCCATGTCCTTGATGCCGCCCAGCGCCTTCTCGAGCTTCTCCTTCTCGCGCGACAGCATGAGAAGCTCCTTCTTGGTGAGCCCTCCCTGGCCGCCGCTCACGAGCGTGTCGTCCAGCGTGCGCAGCCGGTTGATGGAGGCCGAGATCGTTTTCCAGTTGGTCAGCATGCCGCCGAGCCAGCGCGAGTTGACGTAGTACTGCGCCGAGCGCTTCGCCGCCTCGGCGACCGAATCCGACGCCTGGCGCTTCGTGCCGACGAAGAGCACGCGCCCACCCTTCGAGACGGTGTCGCTCACCGCCTGCAGCGCGCGGTGCAGCATCGGCACCGTCTGCGCGAGGTCGATGATGTGGATGTTGTTGCGGGTGCCGAAGATGTAGCTCGACATCTTCGGGTTCCAGCGATGCGACTGGTGGCCGAAATGCGCGCCCGCTTCGAGGAGCTGACGCATCGAGAAATCGGGAACGCCCATGATCTTGAGTCTCCGGTTATGCCGCCGCGGAGCGTTGGTCCGGCGGATGCCGGACACCGGGACGCCTCATTGAATCATGAGGCCAGCTCCGCGTGTGGGATGGGTCGCGTATAGAGCGCGCTCACCTCCGAGGCAACCTTTTTGAACTGGGTCTAGGCCCGCGTCATGGCCGTGCTTGGCCCGGCCGTCCACGAACCTTGCGGCTCTCCGCCCGATCCGTCACCGTGACGCGACGGCCATGACGGCGTGGTGTTACAAGCGCGCGACTTCCCAGGTCGTCGTTCCGTCCTTGTTGTCCTTGAGCTGCACGCCCATCGCTTTCAGCTCGTCGCGTATGCGATCCGACTCGGCCCAGTTCTTGGACGCCCGGGCGGCGAGACGCAGATCAATGCTCGCGCGCACGGCGGCATCATCCACGCTGGACGAGGCCTGGCGCGAGGCGCCGCGAAAGCCGAGGGCCCGCAGGCTCGACACCAAGGCAGCTATGTCACCTTGCCGCTCCGCGGTGTGCAGTTCGCTCAGCATCTTGGGTGTATTCAGGTCATCGAGCAGTGCGGCGAGCACGGCGATGGCAAGCGTCCCCGGTTCACCGTGACCCTCCATGTATCGCGACCACCCTCGCAGCGTCCGCTCGCTCTCCTCCAGCCCCCGCACCGTCCAGTCGATCGGCTGGCGATAATGCGTCTTCAGCATGTTGAGGCGCACGACCTCGCCCGGCCAGTCCTTCAGCACGTCCTGGATCGTCGTGAAGTTGCCGAGCGACTTCGACATCTTCTCGCCCTCCACCTGAAGGAAGCCGTTATGGAGCCAGTAGTTCGCCATGACGGGCGTGCCGAAGCAGCAGCGCGATTGCGCGATCTCATTCTCGTGGTGCGGGAAGATGAGGTCGAGGCCGCCCGCGTGGATGTCGAAGGTCGGGCCCAGGTGCTTCCACGACATGGCCGAGCACTCGATGTGCCAGCCTGGACGGCCCGGCGCCTCGATGTCGCCGGGCGAGGGCCATGAGGGCTCGCCGGGCTTGGAGGGTTTCCACAGCACGAAATCGAGCGGCGAGCGCTTGTAGGGCGCGACGTCGACGCGCGCGCCGGCCTCCATCTCGCCGAGCGGCCGGCGCGAGAGCGAGCCGTAATCGGGCATGGACGGCACGTCGAACAGCACGTGGCTCTCAGCCACGTAGGCGTGCCCTGAGCCGATCAGCCGGTCGATCAGCCGGCGCATCTCGTCGATGTGCTCCGTCGCGCGCGGCTCGATGAAGCGCGGCGTATGTCCGGGCAGGTTGACGTCCTCCGGCATGAGGACGCCCAGCGCCCGGATATCGTCGTGGAACTGGCGCTCGGTCGCGTCGGTGACGCGCCGGATGGCGTCGTTCAGTGGCAGGTCCGGGTAGTCGCGGGCGGCGCGCGCATTGATCTTGTCGTCGACGTCCGTGATGTTGCGCACATACGTGACGTGGTCCGCCCCGTAGAGGTGACGCAAGAGGCGGAACAGCAGGTCGAAGACGATGACGGGTCGAGCGTTCCCGATATGCGCGAGATCGTAGACCGTGGGACCACAGGCATACATCCGCACGTTGGCGGGATCGACCGGCTCGAACGCCTCCTTGCGGCGCGTCAGCGTGTTCGTGAGACGGAGCGTCGGGCTCATCGCGGTATCCGGGACCTCGGCCGAGCCTGCACGAGATGTCGCGGTGCAAGTCGGCCACACCTGCCCACCAACAGGACGGGACGTGGCCCGGCCGATTGAAGGGTCAGGGCGAATCCGTCAAGACGCGCCGTCACATAGGTCGCCTCGCACAAAAACCGTAGGGGTCGGGACCCCACGGATGATTGCGGCGTTTAAGTGTTTGTTCATGCGCCGGGGCCAGTTTCGCCGAGAGACGGTCGTTACCGGTAAGAGGATGTTTACGATGTTCGCCAAGTCCGCGATGTTCGGTGTCATCGGCGCCAGTGTGTGCGCCGCTCTGATCCTGTCCGTCGTCCCGAGCGAGGAGGGTCACGCGGCATCCGCGAACGCGACGTTCACGGTGCCGGCGAATGACGGCTACGGGGTCGGCGAATGCGTCTCGTCCGGCTCGTCCTGCGGCAAGGTCGTGGCTGATGCGTGGTGCGAGGCGCAAGGCTTCGCGCGCTCCTCGTCCTTCGGCATGGCGGATGTCGAGGTGACCGGCTCGGTCGCGGCCGCGTCCGAGCGGCCGATCTCGATCACCTGCGGCGAGTGATCTAGCCCTTCGTGAAATCCGAACAGCGCTGGGTCGCGGTCTCCGCGCCCCAGGGCATGACGGGCACCGTCGAGGTCGAGTTCTTCGGGCTCCCGTCGATGATCTTGTCCGAGTAGACGAGATAGACGAGCACGTTGCGCCGGGCGTCGCAGCCGCGCACGATCTGCATCTTCTTGAAGATGAGCGAGCGGCGCTCGCTGAACACGACGTCGCCCTGGTCGAACTTCTCCTTGAAGCGGATCGGCCCGATTTGCTGGCAGGCGAGCGAGATGTCGGAGACCTGCTCGGCCAGCCCGATCGCGCCCTTGACGCCGCCCTTCTCCGGCACGGTGTAGTGGCACGCGACGCCCTCCACGACGGGATCGTCGATGCCGTAGACCGCGAGCTTGTCGTTCGGCGACAGCGCGCGCCAGACCGTCGACTTCTTGAAGATCGCGTCCGGCTCCTGCGCCCGCGCGGGCGCGGCGACGCCGAGAACGGCCAGAGCCGCCAAACCTAAACCAACTCGCATCATCACCGCTCTCCGGGCCGGATCGTACATAGGTGCGCCCACGCGAAAATCCACCGGCGCGCCGACGGCTCAGGCGGTCTGGCCCGACAGCCGCGCACGCGCACGCTCCGGGCCGATCAGCGGGAGGAGGGCCGCGAGCTCCGGCCCGTGGTCGAGCCCCGTCAGCGCGAGGCGGAGCGGCATGAAGAGCCCCCTCCCCTTGCGCCCGGTCCGGTCCTTCACGGCGCCCGTCCAGGCGCGCCACGTCCCGCCGTCGTAGGGGCCGTCCGGCAGGAGCGCGGCCGCTTGCCCCAGGAAGCCGTGATCCTCGATCACGGGCGCGACCGGTCCCTCGACCACCGGCCACCACGCGGCGGCGTCGCCCCAGCGCGTGAGGTTGCCGCGCACCGCCTCCCAGAACGCCGCGCCGCCGCCGATCCCGGCACCCTCCAGGCGCGCCGCGATATCGCCGTAGGGCATGTCGTGCAGGAGCTTGGCGTTCAGCGCGTCGAGCTCCGCCTCGTCGAATTTCGCGGGCGCGCGCGAGATGTGCGCGAGGTCGACGAGACCCGCGAGCTCGTCGAGGCTCGCGACCGCCCGCACCGATTCCGCCGACCCGACCAGCACCGCGAGCGAGGCCACCGCCATCGGCTCCAGCCCGCCCTCGTGCAGGCTCTTCAGCGAGAGCGCGCCGAGGCGCTTCGAGAGCCCCTCCCCGCTGGAGCTGGTGAGGAGGTTGTGGTGGCCGAAAGCCGGGACGTGGCCGCCGAGCGCCTCGAAGAGCTGGATCTGCACGCCCGTATTCGTGACGTGGTCCTCGCCGCGGATGACCTGGGTCACCCCGAGGTCGATGTCGTCCACGACCGACGGCAGCGTGTAGAGGTAGCTCCCGTCCTCGCGCACCAGAACCGGGTCGGAGAGCGACGCGCAGGCGACGTGCGAGGGGCCGCGCACGAGGTCGTCCCAGGCGACTTCGACGTCGTCGAGGTGGAAGCGCCAGTGCGGGCGCCGCCCCTCCCCTTCGAGCCCGCGGCGCTCCTCGTCGGTCAGCGCCAAGGCGGCGCGATCGTAGACCGGAGGGAGCCCGCGCGCGAGCTGCAACCGACGGCGACGTTCCAGCTCCTCCTGCGTCTCGTAGCAGGGGTAGAGCCGCCCGGCCTTCTTCAGGAGTTCTGCCGCCTGCGCGTAGAGGTCCATCCGGTCGGATTGGCGCACCACCGCATCGGGCGCGATGCCGAGCCAGGCGAGATCCGCCTCCGTCTGGTCGGCGAACTCGCGGCGGGAGCGCTCCCGGTCGGTGTCGTCGAAGCGCAGCAGGAACCGCCCGCCCTCCCGCCGGGCGACCAGCGCGTTGAGGAGCGCGGTGCGGGCGTTACCGATATGGATGAGGCCCGTCGGGGACGGGGCGAACCGCACGATGGTGGACATGGGCCGCCGTGTAACGGCTTGCCGCCGCTATGTCTCCTTACCCCAATTCGGCCAGGCGTGGACGCGGTGGACATGCGCGACGTCGCGCGCGACCTCGCCCCACGTCGCGACCTCCCAGTCCCACCTCGCGCGAGGTCGCGACAGGTCATGGCCGTGCATGAGGTCGATGTCCGCGCCCTCCGTGCCGTCCCGGCGCCGCTCGCTATACGAGACGTCGGTGAGTAGGCAGACCTGGCAGCGGAGTGCGCGAAGGTCGTCGAGATGCCAACCGACGATGCGGGCCGGCAGGTCGGGCGGCAGGTCGGGTGGCAGGTCCTCCTCCCGGCCGGGTCGGCGCTCCAGCCAGGCGGCGGGCGCCATCGCGAGCTGCGAGAGCACGTTCGCCGAGATGACGAGGTCGAGATCCGGGTCGTCCCGCCAGCGCGCCAGCGGATCGCGCCGCGGGCCGGGCGCACCCGCCATCACGTCCGCCATCCCGGTGAGATCGCCGACCACAATCGTCACGCCACGGTGGCGCGCCGCGATCCGGGCCGGCAGGAGGTGCACGGCGTCGAGGAGCATCACCTGCTCGAAGCGGTCCCGCATGAGCCGCAGCGGCACGTCGCGCAGGAGGCCGGAGCCCAGCACCAGGACCTTGCGCCGCGAGCCCAGCCGCTCGATCGCTTGCCTGCCGACCTGGATCGAATCTTCTTCGTCGGCGGCATAGGCCACGGGGTCGCCGGCACCGATTGCGGCACCTGTTGCAGCGCCTGGTGCTGGTTGTCGACAAACCCATGCAGCGACTGCAACAGGTTCGCCACCTGGTTCTGCTCCGCCTGGATCGCCAGCGCGATGCCCTTCAAATCCAGCATCCACTCCCGCGCATCCTGGTTGCCGCCCTGCGCCGCGGTCTGCAAC